>JACFNM010000465.1 GCA_019454915.1 Chitinophagaceae bacterium | reverse complement strand
AGCAGGTGTTCAGCGAATCAACGATTATGCCTTTTTCATTACCTCCGAAATCACTCCGGTTAAAAACCTCAATATTCGTCCGGGATTACGCTTTATTCGCAATTCAGTGTATGATGCGCCACCGGCTATTCCATCCCTGAACCTTAAATGGGGACTTTCGGACAGGCTTGACCTGAGAGCCGCCTATGCAAGGGGATTCCGCTCTCCGTCTATTCGCGAGCTATATTTTGACTTCCACGATGGCAGCCATGATATCATGGGCAACACCGATCTGCAGGCAGAATTTTCGAACAGCTTTACCGCGTCCCTAACTTTCGCCGCTATTAAAAAGGAAGACCTCCAACTGCAAACTTCACTCAGTGGATTTTATAACGACGTAAGTAATATGATTGGATATCTGTACAGCGCTTCCAATAGCAACTCCGCAACCTACGGCAATATAGATAAATATAAAACACAGGGAACCACGCTGGAAGCTCGCCTGACCCGTAAAAATCTTCGGGCATCGGTTGGCTTTTCTTGTACCGGCCGGTATAACCGGTATAAAACGGAGGATCCTGCTCTGGCCTCTTTCAAATGGTCAATGGAAACCAATGCAGGAATCAGTTACACTTTTCCAAAGATTGGGATGGATATCAACTTCTTCTATAAGCTTACCGGTAAGTTGCCCTATTATGAATTGACTACTATAGACGGTAAAGAAGTTGTCCATCTCATGCAAAATGACGGTTATCATTGGGCAGACTTTACCGTTAACAAAAAAATATTTAAGCTGCTTACGCTAAATGCAGGCCTTCATAACCTTTTTAATGTGACCGATATCGGAAATTCCGCGCTGAGCACGAGCGCTCATTCGTCCAGCGGTTACTCCGTCGCATATGGACGTTCATGGTTCGCAGGACTGGCTTTTAACTGGAACAGGAAATAATAATCGCTACAATAACCCCTTTAAAAATTAAAAATCACATTAGCATGTTTAAGCAAAAATTACAGATAGGATTGGCTCTTGCCTTCGGCTTACTTATTTCAGCAGTGGGATGCCGTGAAAAAGAAGCGCCGCTTCCGGATAACCTGGTGCAGTTTGAATCGGATAACCAAGGGCTGTCGGCCACCGCTTCAGATATTACTATAAAACTAAAATTAACCAGAGCAACGGACAGGGATATTCCGCTTACCGTGAGCCTTACCCCCACGGGTGTTGACTATGGCACAGATTTTACAACCACGCCCGCTGCATCGTCGGGCTCTCTGTCGCTCACCGCCCTTAGCGGATCAAGTGAGGTCAGCTTTACCTTAACCAAGGTGCCTGGTATCCTGTTAAATGGCGATGAAAAAATCGTTTTTAAGATTGAATCTTCCGGTTCTCCGGTAATTATCGGAACCGTCAATACCTTTACCCTTCAACTTGCCGAGATCATTTCCGCAGGGTCCACCATTGATGGTGATGGCGGTGGAGCTACCTACGGCAACAAGGTATTCTTCGACCTCAGTTCCAATAGCCAAACAGCCGTCCAGCGCACCAAATGGGATTTAGGATTCTTTAGCGGCAACGACTGGAGAGTGATCCTGAATTCTTCTACGGCGATGATGGCAAAGCAAATTGATAAGAACGATTTGAACGAAGTATCGGATGCCGATACCATCGGGTTTTCCGGCGATATTATTTTCAACCAGTTTGAACCAACTGTAGATGCACTGCCGTACATTGACTACCCCGACGGCGACCTGAGCAAGACCGCCATAGCCGAGGTTTCCGCTACTGCATCCGACAATAAAGTGTATATCGTTAACAGAGGTAAAGGAATTGGCAGCCCCGCGCCGGACAGAGGATGGAAAAAGATCAGGATCATCCGCAACAGCAACGGAGGTTACACCCTGCAACATGCGGACATTAATGCTACCTCATTTACGTCAGTTGATATTCCGAAAAATACAGAGTACTTTTTCAACTATGTTTCTTTCGAAAACGGATCCGTCACCGTTGAGCCTCAGAGTACGAAATGGGATATCGCCTGGACCTATTTTTCCAATGTGACCGATTTCGGCGGAGGAGAAGTACCCTATGCCTTCCAGGACTTTATTGTACAGAACAGGAACGTGAAAGTGGCTAAAGTACTAACCGCTGATAAGTCCTATGAAACCTTCAGTGAATCCGATATAGCCGCGCAAACTTTCAAAAGCGCTCAAAACAGCCTCGGTGCCGATTGGCGCTCCGGTGGAGGACCAAGTTCTGCACCCGCCGTTCGGGAAGACAGGTACTATATTATCAAAGATAGCGACCAGAATTATTATAAGCTGAAATTCACGGCTATGACCAAAGACGGAGAAAGAGGTCATGTCGCCTTTGAATTTGCGTTGGTTAAGAGCGGTCAATAATTATAACAACAACCGATTCTAAGAAGCCATCCGGTATTATACCGGATGGCTTCTTAACCTTATATACTTTCGTTAATTCTAGACCATTTTTGATCGGTTCAGAAATGTCACTTGTCTGTAAATATGCTGATCATATTCTACTAACCCACATTGCATCTCATCACCCTTGAAGTGTTAAAGATATGCTAAATAGCCACTTTCTAAAAGTGAATACTTACCCTTGAAAGCAGTTTGCTTTACATAAACGATACAAGCATAGCAAGATGGCGAGGTTCGGGCGCAGTAAAGAAAAAAGAAACGATGCCCGGCTGAGTGTGCTGGCTCTGGTTATCAATATACATGGGTTTATCAAATACTCCTGCATTCACGAGGGCAATCTGGCCGATGTGGACAGCCTGTCTTTTATGATAGACAAGCTCAACCGTTGTACTAATGCGGAGCATCCCATTGTTGTTTTGGATGCAGGTATTGCTACGGAAGCTAACCTGAAGATGATACGTGCCAAAGGCTACCAT
>JACFNM010000464.1:2345-2902 GCA_019454915.1 Chitinophagaceae bacterium | reverse complement strand
GCCTTGATATTGGTGTAGTCCTCGGGACCTCCGGCTTCTAAATCCGTTCCCGTTCCGTTTACGATCACTTTTCTTGAAAACTCGCCGTTGTCGTTACCACCTTCCAAACTATACCAGTAAACCCGTTTACCCGGTATAAAATTCTGGTATTTTATTTCTGCTACCTGCGCCTGATCGCCGGTATTCACCAGCGCCGCGCTGATCTCTCCGGAGCTGAACGTAGTGGCATATACTTTCAGATTTCCCGAACCCGTGACGTTTGCGGGGATGGATCGGTCGCCTGATAATTTTTGCAGGAAATACAGATAATAGAATGAGGGCCGCGGCGTCCACTTCGGAATGCCTGGTTCATTACCATCGCTGAATAGGCCATGATCGTTGCCATTATTCCATCCATTCAGCAGATCCCATCTCGAGGCGAGTCCAAATTTATTCTTAACAGATTCGCCTACTACCATAAGGGCAAATAATCCGCTGATATTGGAGACCTGTTGTTTAGAACCTGTGGCAAACATATTCCATTCGGTTAAGGCAATGGGTTTAACAGCGCCGCCGTA
>JACFNM010000464.1:0-2335 GCA_019454915.1 Chitinophagaceae bacterium | reverse complement strand
GTTACAAATTGCATCATCTGCTGCGGCACGGTACCCGCTGCGTTTAAAATTTCCGTAGCTGAAGAGTTGGTTTCAAATGCTGTGAAGTAGTTGTGCACGATGTAAAAATCATTTGCCCCGTTTAACGAAGGTATCATGGTTTGATTCCAGGTCTTTACCGTATTGGTTTGCCAGGATTCGTTGGCCGGTGTTTCGTGCGTTACGGCGCCTATATAAATAGTCTTACCCATTTCATTGGCGGCTTTCCGCATAGAATCGGCGAATACTTTAAAATGCTGTGCATATAAGTCTCCTGTTAAATATTCGGGTTGTCCGTCTTTATTTTTTGAAACATCAATTCTGTATCCGGCTTCCCAATCGCCGTAATTTTCATTGCCGATTTCCCAGTATTTTGTTCTGCCGTTGTCATAACGTACCCAGTCTGCGGCAAGATGGGCGGCGGCTGCCACCGGGTTTGCTGAAGTGCCATACCGCGCGTAGCCATAATTTACCGTGATGATTCTTTCATTGCCGCTTTGTTCCCGCATCTGGTAGTATTGATCCAGGCTGGCCGACCAGTTATTGTTAATGTTACCGTACCAATAACCCGCATCTTGTAAAGCCCCGTCACTATTCATGATTTTTGCAGGTGCATCATCCGGAGGGCTGCCTTCGGCACGGTTCCAAAAATACAGATCGCTTCCGCTTCCCGCCGGCCATCGGATAATGTGCGGATGCAGTTGGGTGATGTGATGCATAAATAACGGCTCCGTAACCATAGGCGTCATCCAGGTATTGGCATTGTGTGCGGTAATGGACAACGGGATTTTTGTGATGACGGAAGATGCATCGAGCGTTACCGTGGCGCTAACCGGTCCCACAGATAGTGAAGCAGTTGAAAACTCGGGAGCCGTAAATTGTTTGGGCGCCCAGTCATCCAGGAAAAAGCCGATGGTGCTTGCTACAGGAGGATCGGTAACCGGTGTTATGGTTCCCTGATTGGGATCCGGATTGTTTTCGGGGGTATCCGGTTCAACGGGAACGCCGCCTGTTTTTTTACAAGCCTGAAAGGACAGTATCGCTATGAAAATAAATCTGAGTACTGGCGCCATAATCAAAATGAGATGAGCGGATTATTTTCAAAAATCAGGAAATAAAAGATCGTTGGTCTGCGGAAGGTTTGCGATCGGCGCCCGGAGTACGGGTGGGGATCGCAAACCTGTAATTTTTTAAGCAAGCGGGGGCTGATCTGCCGCAGACGGATACCCCATAGCTTGCGGACTTATTTTACCAATAACAGATCGTCGAAATAAAAAGTTTCATCCTGGTTATCGGGGCCTTTTATCCAGAACCCGATTTGATTTACCGGGGAACCCTGCGCCCAAAGATCTACCTGGGACAAAGGTATTTTAAAATAAGTCCATTGATTGGCCGGAATATTTAACGGAATAGACTGGTCACCATTACCAAAACCTGCCGGTCTCTTATCGCCCGTAAGATACAGGCTCATATCGGCAGAGCCACCTTTGATCCAAACGGTGAGGAATTTATATCCGGGGTCGTATTCAAGTCCCGGCCACCAGTTGACAAAATTAATCAGGTGCCAGTTGCCCTTTGCGTAGGTTTTGGCAACCGATTTGGAACCTGTTTTGAATTCGGTGGTGGAAATGAATCCGGGATCGCCCCATGAACCATCACCCCATCCTTCGCCATAGCCATCGGTGAAGATCTGGTAAGCTTTATCAATATTCACTAATTCCTGGGTGGTGGTAATGGTTCCCGTAGCATTGGTGATATCCAGGGTCGCCCGGTTTATTTCTGAAGCGGGAAGTTCTATCACCAATTCTTTTTTAGACTGGGAGACGATGGTAATGGATTCTGCGGTGCCAGTGAAAATTACACGGCTCACGTCCTCAAGATTGTTCCCGGTAAGTGTTATTTCACTACCTCCCGTAAAATCGTAATTCGATAGGGAAGAGATGCTGGGATAGGCCAACACCCTGAAAGGTACTACCAGGGTTTTCCCGTCACTGTTGGTAAAGATAATGTTCTGCGGCCCACCGAAAGCGGTATCGGGAACGTTAAAGATCAGGGCGTTTTCCGTATTCAGTGTAGTATAAAATGAAGCCGGCACATCTCCTTTGTCGAAGACAATGGAGCGCATGTCGCCGAGGCCGGTACCCTTTAGGGTAATTACCGCCCCGCCGGAAGCCGAATCGGTGCTGATGGATGAAAGGACAGGATTTCCAGGGCGGACCTGCGGGCTGCCATCCTTAAAATCTTGTTTTGAGCACGCGTGAAGGATACAAACCGCGGTGATAAATGTTATCAGCCGGATAGCGTTCTTTATTGAAAT
>JACFNM010000463.1 GCA_019454915.1 Chitinophagaceae bacterium | reverse complement strand
GGCGACCTGAATCCATTGCCGAGAAGAAAAGTAGCATTGGCACGCCAATATGGACGAACCCTGTCCGCTGCTGTGGAGGCTGTGCTGGCAGAGCCTATGAGGGAATTGTCGGCTGAATTACACTACACTTATAAGGAAATTGATTTACCCTTATCCCCACCTGCGGCGTTGGAGGAACTGCTAAAGGCGCAGGAGCAATTTTCCGGTTATCAGAAGCGGTGGGTTACGCGGCAAATTGTGATTCTGGAGAAAGGCGGGAAACTACCTTCGACTTATCCTTTCCCGCTGCAAATCTGGAGAGTAGGTGAGCAAACGATGATGATGCTTGGCGGTGAACCCGTGATCGAATATGCGGTAAAACTGAAAGAGATTTTTGGACAGGATATCTTTGTGTTGGGATATTCCAATGATGTAATGGCGTATATACCTTCTTCATCCATAATTAATGAAGGGGGGTATGAAGGAGCAAGCTCGGTAATGACTACCTATCTTCCCAATACCTGGGACACAGGTATCGAAACAATTATTTTGAGCCAAATGCTGGATTTGGCTGAAGAAGCAGGTGTTGTCAGGCATCCGGTTAGATAGACCGATGGAAAATAAATAATTACACACTTTAACACGATTATTTTAAAAACTGAACAATGAAAAAATTAATTTCTCTACTTACGCTGGGTATTCCTGTTATGTTGACCCTTACGTCATGTTCCGGCGGATCAACTGACTCAGCCGCTAATAACTCAAAATTAGCCGCCGAAGAAAAGAGCGAAAATGCAGGCTGGATAGACCTGTTTAACGGCAAAGATCTGACGGGGTGGGAGACTATCGAGGGTACGGCGAAATATGAAGTGGAGAATGGGGAAATTATTGGGACTACCGCTCCCGATAATCCCAACGGCGTTTTGTGTACACGGGATACCTTTGCTAATTTTGTTTTGGAACTGGAATTAAAGGTTGATACGGCTCTAAATTCGGGAATTCAAATAAGAAGTCACACGAAAGATGTGGATGGCCAAAAGGAAGTGTACGGATATCAGATTGAGGTAGATCCATCTTCCCGCGCATGGAGCGGAGGTATTTATGATTCCAGGCGAAGAGGATGGCTGGTGGATCTGAAAGACAAACCCGAAGCACAGCGGGCTTTCAAAAATGAAGACTGGAATCACTATCGAATATATGCCAATGGAGATACGATAAAAACCTGGTTGAACCGTGTTCCGGTAGCGACTTTAGTAGATTCGGCTGACGCCAATGGATTTATCGGACTGCAGGTACACCAAAGCAGCAGCGATCAACCGTTGAAAGTGAGATTTAGAAATATCAGGATTCAACTCTTGTAGTTGAACCGTTATAAGAGCGAATTATAATATTATTAACTATTACAGGTATTTGATGGATAAAGTTACATGATATGGCAGGAATAAACAGATTTGCGGGTATTCTTCTTTTATGTTTCTGCATTGCCTTTCGCGGCGTTTCGTTTGGTCAGGGCACCGAAGCCGGCTTGCTTTCTTATGTTGATGCTAAAGGTCAGAAGGCGCCAGTAAAGACCTTGTTTGAATGGCAGACTAAGCGCAGCCAAATCCTGGATAGTCTCCAGGCTTTTTTTGGTAAGTTCCCGGGCGATCCTGATATGCCACCGTTTGATTCCCGTATCGCGAATCTGCCGCCTTTTCATACCGTTATTAAAGATAGCGTCAAGACGAATTTTTATATCCGGTATAATATACGGTTCACCGTCGCGAAAAATGAGGAGGTTACTGCCTATCTGTATATACCTTTAAAAAAGGAGAAAGGAGTTAGATTCCCTGCTATGTTGGCATTGCATCAAACCGAAGACATAGGAAAAGGAAGTGTGGACGGACAGGGTCCATATATCAATCTGGCTTATGCCAAAGAGTTGGCACAGCGTGGTTACGTAGTCATAGCTCCGGACTATCCAAGCTTCGGTGATCAGAAAGATTACAATTTTGCTACTGATCGTTACGAATCCGGTGTCATGAAAGCAATCTTTAATCATATTCGTTGCGTTGATTTTTTGCAGGCCACGGCGGATGTGGATCCGGAAAGGATAGGAGTAATCGGACATTCACTGGGTGGTCATAGCGCAATGTATGTAGCAGCTTTCGATACCCGGATAAAGGTCATCGTATCAAGTTGTGGCTGGACTTTGAACCGCTATTACAATAACTATAATGAGGGGATGAGAAAGAAATACGGGAGCCGGCACTGGGGCTACGTTCAGGAGAGGTATTCGCCTTTAGCGCTTACCAAATACCAGTTGAATGTTGAGAGCTTTCCCTTCGACTTTGATGAATTGATCGCTGCCCTCGCACCCCGGCCATTTTTCTCTAACTCCCCGATACATGATGCCAACTTTAATGTGGAAGGCGTGCGGGTGGGAATCGCCAACGCTTCACAGGTATATCACTTTTTGAAAGCGGATGACAATTTGCAGGTCCGTTATCCCATCGCCTCGCACGATTTCCCTCCGCTGATTCGTTACGAAGCTTATGATTTTATTGATAAATATTTGAAGTGAGAAGATATGGTAGCATCGCTTATCATAAACAAAAGTGGAATCAACGCCGGTCTGGTTCGGCTAACAACCCGGGTTCTGTATTTTTTCCCAACTGGTTTGCTGATGACTGTCCGTGTTGACGTGGTGTAACTATAATTTGAGATTCAAAGGCAATAGCGGGGTGTGAGAACAGGAAACCCAATCAAATCTTTATCTCATGACTGTTTTCGGGATGAAACGGAAGATTTGTGATCCTAAAACATGTATAAGAAGGCTGTGAGAAACAATTTCTAACGATTGAATAAAAGTTTAAGAATAATGGTTCATTCCGTGATCAGAAAATAACTTATTTTCAATAGAAAGAATATGATAATTACGAAAACC
>JACFNM010000462.1 GCA_019454915.1 Chitinophagaceae bacterium | reverse complement strand
TCAGAAATGCGATTACCCGTTTGGTGTTCTCAGAGACCGTATTCAATCGGATCGGCAGGGTTCTCAATCCCCGGATGAGGAGCCATGCATTGAAAGGAGAGATACCCGTTCCGGTGGTTAAATATTCATTTTTAAATATTCCGGAGAGTATTTTATGACTGCCCGTAATTACACCCGCTACCACATCGCTATGACCGCTTATGTATTTTGTGGCCGATTGTAAAGAAATATCTATGCCTAAGGAATGAGGTTTTTGATAGAGGGGTGTACAATAACTGTTATCGCAGATGGTGATGATTCCTTTTGATTTTGCAAGATCGGCAACTGCCCGCAGATCCTGCAATTCATAAGTCCACGAGTTGGGTGATTCCAGATAGATTATCCTGGTATTGGGTTGGATGGCTTTTTCAAAATTTTCTATCCGGGTACCATCCACATAGGTAGTGGACACTCCGAACCGGGGTAATAAATTGTTAAATAATTTGTATGCCCAGGTATAAGGTTTTTTAATTGAGATGATATGGTCGCCCGATTTCACATTGGCCATCACAGAAGCGAATATGGCAGAAGAGCCGCTATTGAATATCAGGCAATCTTCCGTTTCATCGAGTGCGGCTAACTTCTTTCGAAGGATATCAACCGTGGGGTTTAGTCCTTTTGTGTATATATAACCACTGTATTCATCCGTAAAAGAGCGGTGCATATCTGCTACCGTCCGGAAAGCAAAATTGCTGGTTTGAATGATGGGAGGCGCCACCGCATTAAAGTAATCTTCTCTATCTTCTCCCAGTTCGTTGATAATATAGGAAATGTCCATGATGTGTTATTATATCCTGACTGCTAAATTCAGATTGTTAATAAAAGAATGTAAGAGTATCGCTATTCGTTGATGCTTATTTTGTTCACAAGGGTTGGGAGCCACACCTGCATATCACTATCACCCCGGTTGTTCCAGCTATAGTACGGAATAGCTTTAATTTTTCGGGTAGTGGTGGACACCTGGCGACCATCTTCACTGATTGTTATTGCCGGCGCTTCAAAAACCAATGTATTGATACCGCCTAAAAGAGCGGATTCAAAAACCGGTTTAACTGTTGTGCCAGGTGGTAGTAAAATCGTACCGGCACCGGTGGGATTATCTATTCCTTCCACACAATAAACCAGGGGTCCGTATTGCAGGGCGATTCTGTTTTCATTTTGCTTCACCGCGGGATTACTGCGGATACGCCTCACCTGCATCGGTAGCTCAATGGATACTTTATCGCCTTTTTTCCAGTTGCGTTTAAGCACTGCATATCCTTTGTCCGACGTAAACGCAAACGCTTTATCATTTACCCTGATAACCGGGCTGAGTTCCTGCTCATCTTCATAAGTATATAAATCACCCGGTACCGGTTTGGATAACCATCCCGGAATTCTTATCCGTAATTCAAAGTTTTGTTTCTTAGCCGGTGAAACCGTGAGTTGAACATTGCCATTCCATGGTAAACCGGATTCCATTTCTAGGTTCACCCTGGCCCCACCCGTAGAAATCGTCGTTTCACTTCCAATCAATAGATTGACCCAAATGCCTTCATCAGAACCGGCATAAATATAATTGCCGATAGAACTAACCAGTCTGGCAATATTGGAAGGACAACAGGCCGTGCCAAACCATTCCTTTCGGTTATAGTTTCCTTTAGATGCCAAAGGGTTTCCGTAAAAGAATCGGTCTCCGGAAAAAGACAAGCCATCCAAAGCGCCATTGTACAGACTTCTTTCCAGCACGTCAATATATTTTGCATCGCCAGAAAGCACATTCATGCGCTGGTTCCAGAATACCATGCCTACAGATGCACAGGTCTCGCAGTAAGCGCTGGCATTGGGCAAAACATAAGGAGTGCCGAATCCTTCATTACTTCCCTGCGAACCGATCCCGCCTGTAATATACATGTGGCGGAAAACCACATCTTCCCAGATAGAATCCATTGCCGTTATATAATCGGTGTTGTTGGTAACAGCAGCCACATCGGCAGCGCCAGTGTATAAGTACATTGCACGTACCGCGTGTCCTGTAATTTTTCGCTGGTCCTTTACAGGTACCACATCCTGGCAATAGTCGGGTCTTTTTAATCCATCCCAGATCCAGCCTGCTCCTTTACCGTGTCCCCTTTGCTCAAGAAACCAATTGGCTAACTGCAGGTATTTTGAACTTTGAGTATGATGATATAGTTTCATCAGTGCCAGTTCAATTTCCTGATGGCCACTCACCCAAGGTCGGTTTTGCCGGCGGAACATAGAGTCAATATGATCGGCAAAGCGGATGCCTGTGTTCAACAACTTGTCCTTACCGGTTGTATTATAATATGCTATCCCTGCTTCAATCAGATGTCCTGCACAATAGTCTTCGTGCTTGTCCATGTCGCTCCAGCGCTTGTCCAGCCCGGTAAGGATATAATAGGTATTAAGATACCCATCGGGAAGCTGCGCTGCCGCAATTTTGTCAATCCATTCATCTGTGTTCTTTTCCAATGCCGGGTCGGGATGACTTTTGAGCGAATAAGCAATGGCTTCGATAGCTTTATACACATCCGAGTCGTCATAAAAGATACCCTCATGCTTTCCGGATCTCCGGGCTGCTTTTTCAAAATTACGTATGCGGCCCGTTTTATCCTGGGTATAGCTTATACAGGCATCTATTGTGGCAGAGGCTACTGTCTTCACTTTGGCGCCCCAGAAAGGATCTGTAATGGTTACATCTGAAAACTGAACCGGATACAGTTTTTGCAAAGAGGATTGTGCGTTGATCTTTCCGAAGGTCAGTATTATTACCCAGAGTATCCAAGTCTTATTCATGTGTTTCTTTTATAAATGGTACAAAAGATGTTCTTCCCGTCACGGAAGAATAAAAAGAACGGCCGGGATCATCTGCTGAAGGGATCATAGCCAGG
>JACFNM010000461.1 GCA_019454915.1 Chitinophagaceae bacterium | reverse complement strand
TAAATGGTCAGCTCCTTTTGCCCCTGTATCGGCCGTACTTTTTGATCAACAAAATGAGATACTTTGGTAGTAGCGGGCAAGCCGGCAATATAAGTTTCAATGAGCGGGAGGATTTCCTGTTCATTAAAGTTACCGGTGAAAACAAAATGGAAACCCTTTGCATTTCCGAATCTTTCTTTATAAATCCCGATTACCCTGTTCATCTGCACGCTGTCGAAAAAAGATGCCCGTGGAACCTGGATGGGCGCGAGCGGGTGATTGTTATAGAAAACGCGAAGAGCGGTGTCAATAAAGGTAGCCTGGGGGTTAGACCCTAATAAGGCCAACTGTGATTTGTTTTTTTGTAAAAAGGCGTTAAACAAACTGGAGTCTATCCGCGGACTGGTCATCTTGAGATAGATTAACTGAAAGAACGTTTCCATATCCTTAACGGTAGAGCTTCCACTCAACCCGTCTGTGGTTCCAGAGAGAGAAGGCGACACGGATATAGATTTACCTGCTAACGCATTTTGCAAATCCATCGGTGAGAAACTGCCGAATCCCATCGCATTAATCGCCGGTATGGCATAAGCGGCGTTGTATTTATCAGGAAGTCCGTAATTGCTCGTTCCGCCATAACGGGATGCAGACAGGAGAATTTCATCATTCTTAAAATCAGTTTTCTTGAGCGTGACGGTGATGCCGTTTGAAAGCGTAAGTTCCTTTGTGCTCGTTACCGCATCCGCTTTCTGACCGATAATTTTTCCCGGCTTGGGCGTTGCAGGAAGCAGATGGGTGGCAATGGCTTTGGCCTCGTAGGGTGTCACTTCAGCTTTTGAAGCCTGGGCAATTTCCTGCAATAACGCCTTTGGTGCTGGCAGGGTTACACCTTCCTTTTCCGGTCCCATTATTGCAGCAAATATATGCTGGTCGTTTTTCAGGAATGATGCTACGGCGTTGATATCTTCAAGACGGATTGCGGGCAAAAAAGCTTTCACCATCCCGTACTCTGCAGCGATGCCCGGAACGGGCGTTTGTTCGAGAAAATGCTTTTTGTATTCTTCAACGAAGTTGGCAGACTCCATTTTATCCCGGTCGTTATAGCTCTTTTCGTATGCAGCCAGCATATTTAATCTGGCCCTTTCCAGTTCCGGAGCGGTAAAACCGAAACGCTTTACCCTTTCCAGTTCTTCAACGCCGGCTTTTATAGCATCTGAAGGTTCTTTATCACCTGAAACCACCATCAATTCGAAATTTTCATGATGGCGGGCATAACCCGTAAACGAACTCATGCCATATACAAAAGGAGGATTTTCCTTCTGGGTTTGTTCCTGCAGCCGTTTGTTGAGCATGGCGATAAACAGGTCCTTTATCAGTTCTTTTCTGTAATCACCGTAGGTGAGGGTTTTTTCGGTTACATAGGAGGGGTAGTCAATATACCCCTGGTAACTGGTGGCTTCCTTATCGGTAATAACGATGGCGTTGCTCTCCGTATAGGGCGGAACGGTAGCGTCCTTACGCGGACGCGGATTACTAACGGCGGGAATACTTTCAAAATGTTTTTTTACGAGGGCTAAGGCTTTTTCACGGGTGATATCTCCGACTACAATAACGGCCATAAGATCCGGCCGATACCAGTCTTTATAGAAACGCCGGATGGTATTGTACCGGAAATTTTTGATAATGCTGTCCTTCCCTATGGGTAAGCGTTGCGCATATAATGACCCTTTATACCATTCAGGAAATAATTTATTGAACATGCGGTCGTTTGCCCCTTTCCTCAGACGGCTTTCCTCTAAGATAATGGGACGTTCATTATCAATGTCATCGTCTAAAAAAGTAACGTTATGCGCCCAATCTTCGAGCACGCTAAATCCTTTTTCCACGTTGCCCGCACTATCGGTAGGTATGGGTAGAATATAAACGGTTTCATCAAAAGAAGTATAGGCGTTTAAATCGCTTCCAAAGCCTACTCCTATTTTCTGCAGAAAGGAAACGATATCATTTTTTTTGAAATGCTTTGTGCCGTTGAAAGCCATGTGTTCGGTCATATGCGCTAAGCCAAGCTGATCCTCATCTTCATTAATAGAACCGGCATTCACCACCAGCCGCAGTTCCACTTTTTTTTCCGGCCTGCTGTTGGGACGGATATAATAGGTGAGACCGTTCGACAACTTGCCAATCGTTACTTCCTTGTCAACCGGTAATTTTTCAGCCGGGTTGATTTGTGCCTGTAAAAAAGAGAGCGGGATAGAAAAAAATAAAACGATGCAGATGTTTCTCATGCTCTTTACGTTATGCATAGCTGGTTAATTTCTACAAATGTATCATTTTCGTAATTATTTGCAGAGCGAATAAACTGTTAAACAGAGATGCAAGCAGCATCAGGACAGAATAGGGGGGAGCATTAAATTAAATCCGGTACCGGCATTTTGCAGACGGAGCGTTTGAAGGAAAGCTTATAAACGGGAAGGCGCGGGTTCAACCACAATGGTTTGTTTCATCCGGAAAGCAACCGGTTGCTCCTGCCGAATGGCGGGTTGCCATTTAGGCATGCTCTCAAATTTTTTTTCTACCAATTCATTCAGGTCGGCATTTCCACCTTTTACCACTCGGGCATAGACGGGATTACCTTCTTTGTCAATGATATAATCAACGGTAAGGTAGGCTACCTTTTGACCCTCTTCCAGATAGGGTACCAGCTCACTCCCCGTTTGATCGAGAAACTGCTGAAATGCTTTTGACCCTCCGGGATAAACGGGTAAACTGTTTACCACCTTAGCCAGGTCGCTTTCGGGAATCGGTACTTCTTTGGGGGGAAGCGTTCGGGCTACCTTTTCTGTCCTGTTCATGGCAGGACGGGTATTTTCGATGAGATAATCGCCCCTCGCATTTATCATCACAACGGGCACTTGTTTGTTTTTATCGAAATAGCGATAGGCGGCTTCTAAAT
>JACFNM010000460.1 GCA_019454915.1 Chitinophagaceae bacterium | reverse complement strand
GGATGGAGGTGGGTCAACATCCCGGAATCGTGGGTCAACATGACCAGAATTTACAGTAAGGGCGACCCCATTCATTATACCATGAACTGGACGGGTAATGAGGCAGATACTTCTTATATGTCCCGTTTGAACCAGTATTTCCTGGATGGCACGCATCCCAAAACGGTAGATTACGTTAAAAAAGTTTTTTCCTACAACAGGGATATCGGTGTTCGTTTCTATATGCTTGATTTTCTCCAGGTGCCAACCAATAGCTGTGTGAGTGATCCTTCCCAAACTCCACTGCAGGCGGCAAGAAATATTTTAAAGGTTATCCGTGAAACAGCAGGTGATGATACGCACCTTCAGACAGCAGTTTCCTCTACTCCCGCATATAGCGGGCTTATTGATGCGGCCAGGGTGGGGCGTGATTTCGGCGAAGGACGCCCGCTGGATGGTGCGCCGTTGAGCGACTGGGGTAATGCTACCTATATCCTTCATGATCGTAATTATGCCAATCTCCATTATTTGCTCCAGAATTGTGCGGCTTCTTTTTTTACCCATCGTAAGTTATACATCAATGACCTAAATATCCTGACTGTTGATAAACCGGTACCGTTAGAACATGCCCGGTTTGCAACAACCATTTTCGGACT
Source organism: Chitinophagaceae bacterium (assembly GCA_019454915.1). Taxonomy (GTDB): domain Bacteria; phylum Bacteroidota; class Bacteroidia; order Chitinophagales; family Chitinophagaceae; genus Agriterribacter. The sequence continues at coordinate 2,310 of JACFNM010000460.1, read as the reverse complement.
GTGCGGGAGTCCGCTGATGCTTGGAGATGATATCTATACGATCAATCAGGATCGGTTAAATATGATCAAATTGTGCTTACCCAGAACACAGGGCTGGCCGGTTGCTGTAGATTTGTTTGATAATGTATATCCGGATAATTACTCCAGATACCTTAAACTTCCGGTAAAAACTTCCTGGGGGGACTACCAGCTTTTGGCTGTATTTAACAATGATGGAGTACCATACGATGCCAGGCTGGATTTTGATAAATTAGGACTGGATAAGGCAAAGTCTTACAGGATTTATGAATTTTGGAATGAGGAATATCACGGCACCTTTAAAGGGCATTTTGATTATATTGTTCCGCCTAATTCCTGCCGGTTATTCCGTATTTCAGAAGCGCGTGATTACCCCTGGTTGCTGTCAACAGATATGCATATTCAGCAGGGTGCAGTGGAAGTGGAAGAGTTGAATTGGGATGAAAAGAGAATGCGCCTTTCCGGTAAGGTGACTCGGCCTGTTGGAGAAACCGGCAATTTGTTCTTTTTAATGCCACGAAAAATGCGCGTTATTAACAGTGAAGGATTGTGGTTAATGAAAGAACTGGATGATATGAATGTGATCATCCGGAAAGAAATTAAATTTACCCGGGAGCATGAAACGTTTGAGATATTTTTTGAACCCTGGGAGAGAAAGTATATTCCCGGACATTTAATGAAGCGGGGAACTGAAGAAGAGTGGATAGAAAAAATGAATAAAGGGACAAAGAATGAAAGTACGAGAGTGCTAAACTGATCGAAGTTTGAATTATTGAGGTTGGTGTAATTTAGATAATATAGTTTTGTGTATAGTCATCAATGAATAGAATCTGTCATGAAAAAAAATAATTATCGCTACTATTTGTTATTGCTGTTTGTAGTCACAGGAGTGCTATCAACTGAAGCAGAAATAAAATTACCCTCGATTTTCGGTGATCACATGGTCTTACAACAAAAAACCGAAGCTTCTGTCTGGGGGAAGGCAACAGCCGGGAAAGTAGTTAAACTGACTACTTCATGGAACAGGAAAAGTTATTCGGCTATAGCTGATCATAACGGAAAGTGGTTAATAAAAGTTGCTACCCCTTCGGCTGGCGGGCCTTACTCCATCACTATTTCTGATGGGAAGGCAATGACGTTGAATGATGTGTTAATTGGAGAAGTCTGGATATGCTCTGGTCAGTCGAATATGCAAATGACCATGAAAGGGTATAACAATGAACCTGTGATTGGATCTAATGAAGCAATTGCCGCCTCAACAAATAATAATATACGGCTATATACAGTGGAACGTGATAAAAGTCTGCTGCCTGCCGAAGATTTTCGCGGGGAGTGGCTGGAATGTTTGCCGGGGAATGTTGCCGATTTCAGTGCAGTGGCATATTTCTTCGGTAAAATGATACAGCATTCTTTAAAAGTGCCGGTGGGTTTAATTTGTTCAAGTTATGGTGGTACCCGTATTGAACCCTGGATAAGTGAAGACGGTTTTAATGAATATGACTGGATTAAAATGCCTGAGAAAAGCTCAAAGGATGACTATAGTATACAAACCCCAACGGTGTTATTCAACGCGATGATAGCGCCGATGGTGGGTTTTGCCTTTCGGGGCTGTTTATGGTATCAGGGAGAATCAAACTGGAAAGAGCCTGAACGATACGAAAAATTAATGCAGGGTATGGTAAAGAACTGGCGTAAACAATGGAGTATAGGCGATTTCCCTTTTTATTATGTACAGATTGCTCCATTTGGATACGTTTCACCATTTGAACAAGATCCACTGCCAGCACCTTTGTCGGCTTTATTGCGTGAAGCACAATTAAAGGCATCTGCAGCAATTCCCAATAGCGGAATGGTTTCCCTGTTAGATATCGGAGAAAAAAGATCGATACATCCGCCCAGGAAAAAAGAGGTTGGAGAGCGGCTCGCTTTCCTTGCGTTAGCTAAAACCTATGGATTCAAAGGCGTAGAATATTCGGGGCCGGTTTTGAAGGATATGATAATAGAAGGGCAGGCCGTTAAATTAACTTTTGATCATGCTGAAAAAGGACTGACTACTTTTGGGAAAGAGCTTGAAAATTTTTCTATTGCGGGTGAAAACAAACGGTTCTTTCCTGCAAAGGCTTATATCACAGGCAAAGGAATCACACTTCTTGCACCCCAGGTAGAGAAGCCGGTTGCAGTCCGTTATGCTTTTGATGATTTTGTGACCGGAACATTATATAATACGAATGGATTGCCGGCTTCTTCTTTTAGAACGGACAATTGGTAAGCAGGTATTTTTTATTAATTATC
>JACFNM010000459.1 GCA_019454915.1 Chitinophagaceae bacterium | reverse complement strand
AATACGCCTATGAGTGGAAGGAGAAGTATGGTGGTATTATCTATCATCAAATAGAAAAGCTGGGTTGTAGTGTGGATTGGGACAGGGTAACCTTTACGATGGATGATAGTTACTACAAGGCCGTAATGAAAGTATTTGTAGACCTGTATGGCAAGGGTTTGATTTACCGGGGCGCCAGGATGATCAACTGGGATCCTGCGGCTAAAACCGCACTCAGCGATGAGGAAGTTGAATATCGGGATTTGAAGGGTACATTGTATTACATCCGGTATAAACTCGTAGATGAAGAAGGGAAGGAAATTGTTAACCCGTTGACCGGTGAGAAAGGAATAGTCATTGGTACCCAGCGTCCGGAGACTATTATGGGCGATACTGCTGTATGTGTAAATCCAAATGACGAGCGGTATGCGCATTTAAAAAATGCCAGGGCTATCGTTCCGCTTATCAACCGAAGCGTACCGATCATTTTTGATGGATACGTAGACCCCGCTTTTGGTACCGGTGCGTTGAAGGTAACGCCTGCTCATGATATCAACGACTACAACCTCGGACTGAAGCACCAGTTAGACGTAGTGGATACGCTGAATGCAGATGGTACGCTTAGTGTGGCAGCACAGATATTCATAGGAGAAGATCGGTTTGTGGCCCGTAAAAAAATAATCGCCCGCTTATCTGAAGAAGGATTTATTGTAAGAGAGGAAGAATATGATACCCGTTTGGGCTATAGTCAACGCACGGGCGTGGTGGTGGAACCCCGTATCTCCACCCAGTGGTTTCTCAAAATGAAAGAATTGGCGGAGCCTGCGCTGGAAGCTGTGGTGAAGGGAAATATACGAATTCACCCGGGAGATAAGTTCCTTGCTACGTATAAGTACTGGCTGGAAAATGTGAAGGATTGGTGTATTAGCAGACAACTTTGGTGGGGGCAGCAGATTCCGGCCTGGTATGATGAAAAAGGGAATGTGGTAGTGGCAGAAAACAAAGCAGAAGCAGAAAGATTATACGCTCAGCGATATGGTGCAAACGGCAACTCATCGGTTATCCTGACGCAAGACGAGGACGTTTTAGATACCTGGTTCTCTTCCTGGCTCTGGCCAATGGAGGTGTTCAAAGGAATTTCTGACCCGGGGAATAAAGATATTCAATATTACTACCCGACTTCTGTGCTGGTTACAGGACAGGATATCATTTTTTTCTGGGTGGCCCGGATGATCATGGCAGGGTTGGAGTATAATGCTTCGAAGGCAATCGGGGATGCTGTACCTTTCAGGGATGTATATTTTACCGGCATGGTGCGGGATAAGCAGGGCCGGAAGATGAGTAAACAATTAGGCAATTCACCCGATCTGCTGAAGCTGATTGATGACTATGGCGCCGACGCCGTTCGCTTTGGGATCATGATCTCCTCTCCGGCGGGGAATGACTTGCTGTTTGACCTGGCTTCTCTGGATCAGGGTAAGTTCTTTAATAACAAATTATGGAATGCACTAAAACTCGTGAAGATGTGGGAAGCCCGAACGGATCCTTCTTTAACCGGGAAGAACGATTTTGCGGTGGAATGGTTTGGAAGCCGCTTGTATCAGGTAAGGTCAGAGGTTGAAAAACTATTCAAAGAATTCAGGATAAGCGAAGCGCTGAAGACGATCTATTCGCTGATATGGGATGATTTCTGCAGTTGGTATCTCGAGTGGGTGAAACCCGGTTTTGAACAGTCCGTTTCTTTGGAAGTATACGAGAAAACTACACAGTACTTTACGGAATTGTTGCAATTGTTGCATCCGTTCATGCCTTTTATCACAGAAGAGATTTATCATCTGCTCACGGGCGGTGAGGACGATATATGTATCAGGCAGTTTACCGTAATCAGAGCCGTCAACGATACGAAACTGGCCGAAGGGGAATTGCTTAAACAAGCCATTACCGCCATTCGGGATGCGCGGACGAAAAACGGCATTAAAATGAAAGAAGAGATTTCAGTAGCTATTGAGACTGACGATATCGGGAAGTACCAATCTATAAGAGCCATACTTTCAAAGCAGATAAATGCTTCCGAAATACAATTGGGTGGGCAAGAATTCAAGGGTAACCTGAGTCTGGTGATCGGGAAAGATAAAATACACGTCTCCTCATCCCTGCCTACAGATCGTACCGCGCAAAAAGAGCAATTAGAGAAAGAACTGACCTATCAAAAAGGCTTTTTAGCCGCTGTGCTAAAGAAGCTGGCTAATGAACGGTTTGTACAAAATGCCCGTCCGGAAGTGGTGGAACTGGAAAGAAAAAAGCAGGCGGATGCGGAGGGGAAGATTAAGGCTATTGAAGAGAGTCTGGCGGGGCTGCGGTGACGAATTGCATTAAGAGAATATTTATCTATCAAATCATATTTGATAAATCCGGCTTATGCCTGAGATTAGATAGGTACCGGAAACTAAAAGTCCATGAGGAGACCTGCCCGAGGACTGTTTTATTTTTTATGGATTTTATCGGGTAGTCATACTACTAACCATGTCAGCCATTTACGCAGTGAAGTAAGTCTTTCCGGGCGATTTGAGAATTGCAAACTCGTGGATGTCTCTGTCCCCTTAAATGTAATATCATTTTTCGGGAATATAGAAGTAGTCTTAAAAGAGAACCATAAGGGAGCGGTTTCAATACAGACTATCAGTGTTTTTATTGATTTGATTTTTGCATTATTTTCCTTCTTATATTGCAGGTTTAGCTGATATCGCATGCTTTACTGATAGATTTCAAAACTACTATTGGTTCTTATCTCAGGTGATAAGACCAGATGACTGCAATTTCTATATGACAAATATTGACTACAAAAGCTCTCATAAAAAATGGCTTTCCATTCTTTTGCCTGCTCTTGTATTAGCAGGTGTGATAGGGCTGTGGCTGGGGATTAGCTATATGAATCTCTTTCCGGCTTACGCACTTCCATCTCCGGGATCAG
>JACFNM010000458.1 GCA_019454915.1 Chitinophagaceae bacterium | reverse complement strand
CGCGTAATAAACCGTCTACATATAATTCGGACCCTCTGCCATTAAACCGGAATACGATGTCATGCCAGTCATGCCATTCCTCTTTGGGTAGTTTATACTTCAATAAATGAGCGCCTCCGATATCATCACTCCCAAGCATGGTGCGGATGAACAGGTCTTCACCATCTTTAGCCAGCGTCAAACTATAGGCAATACTCTGATCATCACCGGACTTGGTTATAACCGGATTCAGATCTTTTAAAGAATCAGCCTTTATCCGAACGGCGATCGTTATCTGCTTCCCCGTGATATTTAATTCATCATTTGCTCCCTGCACAGCGTCCAGCCAGCCTGAACCATCTAACTTAACCGCTTTACCATCACCCCCTCTTTGTTTTGAATCCCGTGCGGCATCACCGTCCAGTGTAATCCACTGCAAGTTTCCTTTTTCCTGCATCCGGCTGTTATCAGCCGCTGAATCATTTACGTCAGAAAACGACCAGTACGCAATAGCGTCAGAGAAGAGATCGTCTTTTTGCTCACAGGCAGAAAATAAAAACAGGCCCGTCAACAAATAATACATTGAACGTTTCAAACCAATCAATTTTAGAGTTATCAAACAGATTACCTAAGATAACCCCTTTTATCTACATGTAAACAATATGAATAGTAAGAATAAAATCCGATACGATTAAAAGTTATGCAGACTTTTTATCAGGGATTAGCTCGGTATATCTCTAATTGCCCGCGTTATGCCTTCGAATTTCTTAAATCATTTTGCCAATTGATTATAAGTATGATAAGGGTTAGCCATCTCATATTAGCTCGCTTTTTCCTGAGATTCCCTGTTCATGTCTTTAATATTATTAATTAGTTTTGATTTACATTTCAGAGCCTATGCTTACAAAAATGATTAGCCTGTTTTTCTCCTTTCTCATCTTTATATCCCAAACAGGATATCCACAAACTGATCGCGAAATGTACAGCGAAAAACACCGGCCGCAAATACACTTTTCTCCTCAAAAAGGCTGGATGAATGACCCGAATGGAATGGTCTATTTTAATGGAAAATACCATCTATTTTTTCAGCATAATCCAAATTCGTCCGTGTGGGGGCCAATGCACTGGGGGCATGCTATAAGTACGGACCTTGTACACTGGAAGGAATTACCTATCGCTTTATATCCGGATGCCTTGGGTACCATCTTTTCCGGGAGCGCGGTAATTGATAAAGAGAATACAGCCGGCTTCGGAGAAAACGCAATGATCGCCATATACACTAACCATAGTCATGAATTGGAAAAGGAAGGTTTTGAAAAAATAGAAACCCAGGGTATAGCTTATAGTCTGGATGAGGGTACCACCTGGACCAAGTACAAGGGTAATCCGGTTATAGCTAATCCGGGGATCCGGGATTTCAGAGATCCTAAAGTCTTTTGGTATCAGCCGGGGAACAAGTGGATTATGTCGCTCGCTACTAAAGACCGGATTACCTTTTATTCATCCCCCGACTTAAAAAACTGGATGAAAGAAAGTGAATTCGGAGAAAACTCGGGAGCTCACGGAGGTGTTTGGGAATGCCCTGACCTGTTTCCTCTAAGCTACGGGGATGAAACGGTTTGGGTCTTAATTGTCAATATCAATCCCGGCGGACCAAATGGCGGATCCGGAACCCAATATTTTACAGGTAGTTTCGACGGACATGAATTTGTCTCCAACGACACGCTCACTAAATGGATAGATTATGGACCGGATAACTATGCAGGAATCACCTGGTCAAACACAGGAGACAGAAAACTTTTTATCGGCTGGATGAGCAATTGGTCTTACGCTAATATCGTACCTACCACACAATGGAGAAGCACCAATACCATCGTTAGAGAATTAGACTTAATAAAATCCAATAACCGGTTTTTTGTCCGTTCGGTACCTGTTAAAGAAACCGATGCTTTAATCCTTAAATCATTCAGCGAAAAGAATCTTTTTACAAAGAACGCCTCTATTACGAAAAAAACAAACAAGCTAACCGGACCTGCCTCCTTACAACTAACATTAAACAATCCTGATGATTTCCACATCACTCTTTTTAATACAAAGGATGAAAAGCTCATCGTAGGCTATAATAAAACCGGGAATCATTTTTACATTGACCGCAGTTTGTCAGGCGATACTCAATTTTCAGATCATTTTAAGAAAAAAATCATCGCCTCCCGAATAGCTTCAGAGAAAAATATGAACCTTTCTCTTCTTATTGATGAAACATCCATTGAAGTCTTTGCGGATAATGGATTAAGCTTAATGTCTGCTATTTTCTTTCCGTCCGTTCCCTATTCAGACCTAACCATTTCCTCTGAAAAGAAGTTACGAATAAAAGACCTAACACTCGACCATCTTGAGCGTATCTGGAAATAGTCGCAAGCAGACCAACTTGCCAAAACCGGGAAGTATAGATTCATTCCTGTCTTTTCCGCTATCCATTCTCTTCCCATATCATCGCAAGATGCACGATGGTTTCAACACTTTTCATCATATCCTGAACGCTGACATATTCGTGCTTCCCGTGAAAGGCCATTTCACCCGTAAAAAGATTGGGACAGGGCAAGCCCATAAATGACAACCTCGATCCGTCGGTTCCACCCCGTGCACTACTCAGCTCCGGTTCCACCCCGGCTCTCTTCATGGCTTCCATAGCATACCCGGTGATAAAAGGGTATTGACTGATTACCTCTTTCATATTCCGGTATTGCTCCTTCACCTCAATAGCAGCTTTGGCGCCGGGATACCGGGTAAGCGTTTCGTCTAATTTTTGTTTAAGATAAGCAGCGTATTCGGCTAATTTTGCAGTTACGAAATCACGCAAAATAAATTGAATGGTTACCTTTTCCGCGATGCCCTCTATATGAACCGGGTGAAAGAAACCCTCCCTTCCTTCCGTTGTTTCGGGTGATAATCCGTCATGAGGAAGTGACTCAAGAAAAGAA
>JACFNM010000457.1 GCA_019454915.1 Chitinophagaceae bacterium | reverse complement strand
GCCTCCCTGCTTTCCAAATATAAAACCACTGAAGAACAGGGAAAACGCGACCGGCATGTTGAAAAAATAAAAAATGCCGTCAAGAACCTGAATGACATTCTCGATGATTTTCTGTCGCTTGGAAAATTAGAAGAAGGGAAAGTGGAAACCCATCCTACTTCTTTTAACATAGAAGAGTTTATGGAGGAAGTTCTGGAAGAGATGAAGCCGCAGGAAAAAGCCGGGCAACAGATTCTGTTTTCCTGCGACGGAGAACCGATCATCTTTACGGACAAACGCCTGCTCAAAAATATCATTATTAACCTGATGGCCAACGCCATTAAATTTTCCGATGAAAACACCGCTATTCGTATCTCCGCCCGTTCCTGTCCGAATCAGTTTAAAATCAGTATAGCAGATAAAGGAATTGGAATTTGTGAAGAAGACCAGAAACAATTATTTTCGAGTTTTTTCAGGGGAAGGAATGCACTGAATATTCAGGGTACGGGATTGGGGCTACATATTATAAAAAGGTATGCCGATTTACTGAAGGGAACTATCAAGATAAAAAGCGCGCTGGGAGAAGGCACAACGGTAACCGTTACCATCCCGGTTATTAACCAAACATCATAAAATATGGCATCCGTATTAGTTATTGATGACAATGCAGACATCCGCGATAATACCGCTGAAATACTGGAACTCGCGGGTTATACCAGCCTGATTGCTGAAAACGGAAAGAAAGGGATTGAAATAGCCGTGAAGGAAAAACCGGATATCATCGTTTGTGATATCATGATGCCGGAACTGGACGGGTACAGCGTGTTGCACCTTTTGCAGAAAAACCCCGAGACCCGGAAAATCCCGTTTATATTCTTAACGGCCAAGACAGAGCGCTCAGACATGCGAAAAGGGATGGAAATGGGGGCGGATGATTACATTACCAAGCCCTTTGAGGAAATCGAGTTGTTAAACGCCGTTGAAACCCGGCTTAAAAAGCAGGGAATTATAGATCAGAATTATGCCCAGGACGTTTCCGGCATTACCCAGTTCATGAAAGACATCAGTGATACGGGGTTGATCGAAGAACTTACCAACCAGTATGACGTGTTGCCTCATAATAAAAAACAGGTGCTTTACCAGGAAGGGAAACGCCCCCGTTTCTTATATTATATCGTTAAGGGAAAAGTGAAGGGATTCCGTACCCACGAAGACGGAAAAGAATATATTACCGATTTATTCAGCGACGGAGACTTCATCGGATACGCATCTATCATTGAGGATAAAAACTACGAAGACAGCGCCATAATTTTAGAAGATGCGGAAATTTTACAGATTCCACGGGAAGATTTTCAGAAACTGATTTTTAATAATATCTCAGTGGCATCAAAATTTATACACCTGATAACCCAGAATGTGAAAGAAAAAGAAGAGCGGTTGCTGAATCTTGCTTACAGCTCGCTGAGAAAACGTATCGCCAGGGCGTTGGTAACCATCCACAATAAGTTTAATGGAGGGGGTCCATCTAAACGAATAGAAATATCAAGGGAGGATATCGCTCAATACGTTGGAACGGCCACTGAATCGCTTATCAGAACCCTGAGTGATTTTAAATCGGAACAGCTCATCGAAATCAAGGAAGGAAAGATTATTGTTTCCCAGCCGGATCAACTTAGTAATCTCCTGTATTAAATCAGCGAACAATATTTGCGTTAGATATACTACAATGGTCTGTGCTACTGTTGTGTGGAAATCTCTCTTCCGTGTTCATTTTGCTGTTCCAACGTCCAGTTGTCGGTCATGGAAGTTTCGAGCCATATATTGCCGGAACGCCTGAAGATTCGCGCACTTTGCAGGAATAAGTTTGAAAGCGTAAGTTCCAGGTCTTTCACTTTCGTGTCTCCCTTAATCTCGATGACCCCGTCGGTAACTGCCATCCTTTCTCCGGAATTCAGATAATCAACCTCATTAGGCATTGGTGAATGGAGACTCCTACCCGGATCCGAAAACTCAATTCTTAAAAAAGGAAACATTTGGCTGAAAGCCAATTGCATATCACCGGTAGAAAATGCTGAAGAAATTTGCAAAAACATAATAAGGTTTTACCATCAAATATCGCTTTAACGCCAACATTTAAACAGAACACACATCAACAGAGAGGATGATAGTAATCAATTGACAGAAACTGACTATTATCAGTCGTTGATTTCTACTAATGTGACATTTGTCACCAGCTAAAACTTCAAATAATTTATCTTTGACCAAATCATTCTCGTATGTTCGGCAAATTAAACAGTGAAGACATCGAATCTTTAGTACACGCGCAGTTAGTAGGCAGAATAGGTTGTACAAACAAAGGCAAGAGCTATGTAGTTCCCATCAGTTATGCCTATGACGGTCAATACATCTATGCGCATACCTCTGAAGGGATGAAAATAGACATGATGAGGAAAAATCCCGATGTTTGTTTCCAGGTGGATGACACCAAAGACCTGTCCAACTGGCAGAGCGCTATCCTGTGGGGTGAGTTTGAGGAATTACCAAAAGACCCGCAAAGGACGGAAGCGTTGAAAGTACTATCAGCGAGAAAAATTCCTTTTATCAGTAGCGAAACCATGCACCTGACTTCGCAGTGGCCATTCCAGGACGATGATGACCTCAGCAAAATCCCCGGAATTGTTTTTCGTATCAGGATCACCGAAAAGACGGGGCGTTTTGAAAAAAAAACTGAAAAAGGCTTTTACGCTTCTTAAGTAATAGCCCGCCTGTTTCTCATCCCGGGAAGGGGTCGTAAGTTACCATCAGGAACGAAGAGATTTTTCTTTGTTCTTTTGTAACCCCCTGAAAAAGATAGTAATCGTCACTGCATATAGAACCAGCCCGATAATCAACAGGAGCATTCCCGTATCTTTTTGTTGTTCAATGGTAAAGGCGCTACACAGAAGAATGTTGAACGTCAACAAAGTAATTCCTGCAGCAAT
>JACFNM010000456.1 GCA_019454915.1 Chitinophagaceae bacterium | reverse complement strand
CCGGTTAAGGTTACGGGCTTACTATCAGGATGGTCAGCCATCGCCAACCATAATTTGGCGTCCGGCCCAACAGCAACCCGGTACATTCCAAAAGGGTTCCATGGATTGGCAGCATCTCTTACAAGTATCTGCTTATTCGATAGTGAGCCGTCCGGCCCAATGTCCATAGAAAAAAGTTCATTGAGGCAGGTGGCATAGAGTTTATTTCGATAGATAACCAGTCCCATCACCGGATTGGCAAACCCCTGTGCTACCACTGTCACTCCGGAAAGCCTGCCGGCAGAATCCAGTTCCAGCCGTTTTATCGGGTTTAAGTTCATGGTATCCTGCGAAGGTGAGCCTTCCAGGCCGTAGCGGTAAGTAAAAGATTCGCTTACATAAATAGCTCCTGTCTTATCAACGGCCATTGTCATGGGATTGATGACATCAGGCTCCCTGGCAATCAGCGTAACATTCATTTTATCGCCGGTAATGATAGCTGATTCAAATTCATTACGGGGCTGTTTTACTATTTCTTCACCACGGTCCTGAAGTAGAAACCATAAACCGGTCGCGAGCGCGACTACTACGACTAATCCGGCTACTCCGATGAATTTAGGGTTGAAACCTTTCATAGTACAAATTTACTTCCTCTATTTAGAGGCATTCTTGATGGTTGTTCTAAGCCAATTAACGCTGTCTCTGATGTTATCAGGAGTTCCCAATGTTTCTACCGAAAATACACCATCCCATTTAGTTTCCGTCAGGTATTCAATGCAGGCTTTGATATTATCAGCATTGGCGCCTTTACCGATAGAAACTTCCGAAGATGCGATACCGGTTTCCTCGCCGCGGCTGGCTTCTGCCATAGCTTTGGGTACGTCTTTACAGTGCACGTGTTTTACCCAGGGGCGTACGGCTTTGAGATAAACAAGAGGATCGTGACCGGCGATGAACGCATTTCCGGTATCAAAGTTGACGCCCAACCAGGGAGAGTCGAATTCCTTAAGAATGCTAACCATCAGCTCCAGATTGTTGGTGAACGGTCCGTGAGGTTCCAGATTAATGCCCACTTTAAAACTTTCCGCTCTTTCCAAAACCAGTTGGATGTTAAGTTTCCATTGCTTAATGGTCTGCTCATCACTCCATCCTTTGGGCTTGTTTGCACCGTCGGTGCTGTCCACATAAGGGCATCCCAGGAGATGAGCCGTTCGTATTCCTCTCCACACATAAGGCACGCCATAAACCGCGCCTTTTTGACCGGTCAGCGGATACCCGCAGTCTATTTGCGAAACGCGGATACCATGTTTATCCAGTGTCCTTCTAAGTTCCATTTCATCCATATCCATGGTTTGAGAGGGATCATAACCCAGTCCCTGGATGAAGTTTTGCCCGTCAGTCATTCCGAACTCAATAAACTTAAGTCCGTTTTCCACGGCAGAGTCCACCGCGTTGTCGAATGAACCGCTGAGCACTCTCCAGTTGTCTGTGTGCATACCCAATTGAATACCCGAACCTTTTGCAATCAGGTTATCAGGTTGTTGTACGTTGGCCATAATAAAACGATTTTTGATTGAAAAAAATGGATACACTGATCGACTATCAGTTGATTTCTATGTGGCTATCTAATATAACCAATCTAAGGGAACAAAACAATAGTTCGATTCCATTTCAGTTGAGACCTCAGGTTCATTGCATCGTAAGAACCTCAGGGGTTAGTTAATCTTTCGAAACCTCCACTTATTTACAGAGGAGAAAATGAGCCCAAACAAAACGATTAGCCCAATAGGTCCAAAAAAATTCAATCCCGTCCAGAAGGACTTTTCTTCGTCGATCTTTCTTTTATCCAGCAGACGCAGTGTGTAATCCTTGGCCCGGGTTTCCAGAATACCGGGATTGCCCACTAGATATTCCATCGCATTGAGCAGAAATTCCCTGTTGGCGTACTGATAGTGCGTGAACGGGTTTTCACCCATTTGAAGAGGACCTTTTTCCTGCGAAATAAAGTTGGTCACTAAGTCCGCATCAGAAATGACGACCATTTTATTGTTGTGTTCAGTATGGCTGAGGAAAGGACTGTGATACAGGTTATCAAGACTGTCTTTCGTGGCAGCAGCAATACGATTGGTATATAAAGAGTTGAATTTTCCTTCCAACAGGACGGCTACCGGAACGTGAACAGCTCTAAAAGTCTTTAAATCGTCTTCAGTTTTTACACTGTTTAATTCTACCCTTGCGGGTGTGCTTAGTGTTTTTGAATTAACCGAAGATGCGAGCAGGATGGTTTTGCTGATGCCATCCGCTTTTACGGTATCAATAGATTGAGGGAATTGAGATAGCACATAATCCAGGTTCTTGGAAATCGGATTATCGTTGGGCGAAGCCAACAAGGGAAAGTACACCCAGGGCATCAGTTGCAACTGGGGCCGGTCGCCAATAGAACCTACCGCCATCGGGATTTGACCGGCATTTAGATCCAACAATAAATTGGGATTAATCCTTACTCCGTATTTAAACAGGATATCGTCTATATTCAAATCTATCTCGAAGGCGATGAAATTGCCCTGGCTCCTTTGCAGGCTGTCGAGACTTGCATATAACTTATCTATTAACCATACCACTTTGCCTCCCCGCATCACATACTGGTCTATTTTCAGTTTTTGCGATTCATTGAAGGCGTTCATGGGCTTCACAATCAGTAATGCATTAAACAGATCGGGGATAACCGGCACGCTGTCTATGGGTAAAACGCTGAATCCGTAATTCGGCTTGATGGTTTTTTCAATCAGATCATATACTTCAAAGCTCTGAGGTTGTCCGTTACCCGTTAGGTATCCGACTACCGGAACCTCGTCTCTTCTTATTTTATCTATGGCCCCGGCAATTTTGTATTCAAGCAGGGCTTCGGCATTATTTAAAGAGTTGATTCCATCTACGGCGCTTTGTCCCTGCAGGAGATCTACAGCAGTAATCCGCCCCTGGTATTCAA
>JACFNM010000455.1 GCA_019454915.1 Chitinophagaceae bacterium | reverse complement strand
CTTTGGATCAAAACTATTATCATGAGTTAGATTCGCTCGCAGCATTCCTATTGACGTATAAAACGATTGTCATTGAAATAGGTGGTCATACAGACGGCAAGGGCTCCGAAGCCTATAATTTAAAATTGGCTCAGCAACGCGTGGACGCCTGTATCCGCTACCTGGAAAAGAAAGGTATCAGCCGGAGCCGTCTCATCGGAAAGGCTTATGGTAAATGCTGTCCGCTTGAACCGGAAACCATTGACGGTAAAGATAATCCGGCAGCAAGGAAGATAAACAGAAGAGTGGAATATAAAATACTGAGCGGAGGATAGCACCTGCATACAAAATTAGAACCGGCTGTTAAAGCAGACCAGGCAGGCTCGCCGTCGTCACCCCAAATAAGGCGACAGAACAACTGGGCAGTTCGTAACTTCAATTCTTAATCGGCGACACGTCACCGATTGGCGCAGGTACTATTTCTTTCGGAATAAAATCGCGGTTAACCATCTTACTTATGGGAATTCTTTGAGAAAGTAATTTCAGTTTGATTCCCTGATCCTGAATCTGTTGTAAATCTTCATCCGTCGGAGTAAGGCTTACATAACTTACCCGTTTAGGGTTTGAAGTGAGCACATAACGCAATACTTTTTCATCCTGCCGGAAATACGGAGCAGCAAGTTTAGCGGCTTCTTCCCGGTGCGTTTCTGCCCAGGCACCGGACTCAGCAATACCGCGAACCAGGTCACCGACAACATCCGGATTCTGTTGAATCAGGTCTTCATGAACCACCAACGCACAAGAGACGAATTTTGGCCAGATATCACGGGCATAGAACAATACCCGCCCCACTCCGTCCATTTCCGCTTTCGCGCAAAAAGGCTCACCCACAAAAAAAGCATCTATGGCGCCGGCAGCAAGGGACGTGGGCATATCGGGTGGCGGCAGCACAATGAATTCAATATCGTCATCATTCATTCCATAATCTTCCATGAGCTTATGTACCAGAAAATGCTGATTGCTGTATAAACTTGGTATGGCTACTTTCTTCCCTTTAAGATCTTTCAGACTTCTGATCTTACTTTTCTTATCCACTATCATCTCGGAACCATCACGGTGTCCCAGATAACAAATCTTAACGGGAACTCCCTGTTCCCTGAGTTTCATAGCCAGTGGAGCTACCATAAACGTAGCCTGTATTTGCTTCGCCTGTAATGCACTTGCCACCGTAGGGAAATCAGAGAAAATTCTTGAATTGAAATTGGTATTCGTTTGAGTGGTCTTCGACGCAAAATCCGTAACCGGGCAGGTAAGGTGGCAGGTTACCGGCAGGTATCCAACGGTTAATTCACGGGTAGCTTTTTTGTTTACTCCCTCATGAATCACATCCCTCACATTCGCTGCCCCATTGGTCTTCCAGGGCTTATAATGTAATAAACCCAACGCAGTTAAACCCACGCCAACAGCTACAATTAATCGTAAAAAAGTGAACTTCATAAATTAAAAGAAAACCCAAAGTTAATGGAAATAAAATGCCCTTATGCGATTGCCCAAAAACTATCTTCAAAACAAGAGCGATTGATGAAAATATAATCGGTTACTGTGAAAATCCCAGTTCCGTTAATATAGCTTTCATCGCCTCCACCACGGCTGTTCCTGTTAATTCTCTTGGTCGCTCCGCATTTATGGCTAATTCTTTAAGGATAGTTGCCGGTCGTTTGGAAAGTACGAATATCCGGTCTGCGAGCTGCGCTGCTTCTTCAATATCGTGGGTCACAAATACTACTGTTCTGGGCCGTTGCTTCATCAATACCACCAATTCCTGCCGCATGTGTAATCTGGTCTGATAATCCAGTGCGGAAAAAGGCTCATCCATCAACAAAATATCAGACTGCCCCGCAAGCGCCCTCGCCAATTCAACACGCTGTCGCATTCCGCCAGACAATTGGTGAGGATAGTGATTCTCAAAGCCACTGAGGTGAATTAAATCCAACAACTCATATTTTTCTTCACGCCTTCCTTCAGCCTTTTCTGAACGTAAACCCATCTCAATATTCTCCCCAACCGTAAGCCACGGAAAGAGTCCGTCCTGCTGATAAACAGTCCGGATAATACCCGATTTAAAAACTTCGCCGGAACCGGGTTGAATATAACCGGAAATCAAATTCAATATCGTTGTTTTGCCGCAGCCCGAAGGACCAACCAACACCACCAATTCTCCTTTTTTTACCTCAAAATCGAGGTCACGTAATACCGCATTTTCTCCATAACGGTAGGATACTTTGCGTAGTGAAACAGTGATATCTTGTTGGCTACCGTTCATATCCCCACTTTACATTCGGTAATTTTGAAAACTGTGCAATAAGGCGATCAATTCCCATACCCAAAACGCCTATCACGATCATATAACAGACTGCTGAATCCAATCGCAAACCATTACGTGCCTCCCAGATTCCATAGCCCAGCCCATCCTGGCACCCAACCATTTCTGCGGCGACAATTACTACCCAGGAAATACCATAACTCACTCTCAATGCCGTAATAACCTGCGGTAATACCGAAGGAAAAGTGACCTTGGTGAGCAATTCCCAACCTCTGTAATGATAATCTTTTGCTACCTTAAAATAGATACTCGGTATATTGGCCACAGCCGCCATGGTAGATAATGCCAGGGGGAAAAAGGTAGCCATAAAAATGAGGAAAATCGCCGGTTTGTCGCCTATGTGAAACCAAAGAATGGCAAAGGGAATCCAGGCCAAGGGCGACAAAAACCTGAAAAAGTTCAGCACGGGCACAAAGGCTTTCTGACCATAAGTATGCTGGCCGAGCCATAAGCCCGCAGGAATACCCAATGCAGCAGACAAAACAAATCCCACTGCCACCCGCCATAATGAGGCAACGATATCATTCAGCAAACGCCCGGATTGAAATTCTTCCTTGAAACTTCGCAGCACTGATCCCGGAGACGGGAGCGCATAAGCCGGAAAGAGA
>JACFNM010000454.1:756-2981 GCA_019454915.1 Chitinophagaceae bacterium | reverse complement strand
CACGTCCGTCAGGTTCTTCCGTTTGTCGCCTGCCAGCCTTACTACCAGGTCAAACCGCATTTCACCTTCGTAAACCATCCCGCCGGCCTCGCCGGCAAAAGCAGCGTTGAGCGCCCGGTTGATATTGCTTATGTTCAGACCGTATTGGGCAATCACCGCCCTGTTGTAATCTACAACAATCTGCGCCATACCGGTAACGGGCTCTACATACAAATTTTCACTTCCGCTCACTGTGTTGCTGATGCGTCCCAGCTTTTCTGCATAATGAGCCAGGGTGTCCAAATTATCGCCAAAAATCTTACAAACTATGTCTTGCCGGGCGCCCGACATGAGTTCATTAAAACGCATAGCCACCGGATATTGAAATCCGAAAGTTACACCGGGAACAGCCTCCAATTCTTTGCTCATCTTATCCTCCAATTCACCGTAGGTTTTGGCCGATGTCCATTTTTTCCGGCTCTTTAAAATGATCATCATGTCCGAAGCATCCAGCGCCATAGGGTCGGTGGGCACTTCGCTGCTACCGGTTTTGCTCACTACCTGTTCCACTTCGGGGAATTTCTCCAATAGAATTTTTGACGCTTTAGAAACCGCTTCTATGGATGTATTCAAATTGCTGCCGGGGAGAACTCTGGTATCCACCGCAAAATCGCCTTCGGGCAATGATGGAATGAACTCTCCACCTAATGTTGACAGAATATACAGAGCAAACACAAACAGGGTGAGCACCGATGCAAGCGTCACTTTTTTCCAATTCAGAATTTTGATTAAATATTTCTGATAAAACCGCTCCAGCCTGCTCATCATCTTATCGGAAAGCGTTTGTTTATGAGAAATATTCTTACTCAAAAACAAAGTACTCATCATTGGGATGTATGTCAGCGACAGCAGAAAAGCGCCCAACAAGGCAAAAGCGACTGTCTGCGCCATCGGACGGAACATCTTGCCTTCAATCCCCTGCAAGGTGAGAATCGGAAGATAGACTATCAGGATAATAATCTGACCAAACACGGCGCTGTTCATCATTTTAGATGCAGACTGCTGCACTTCACTATCCATTTCTTTTTGCGATAATCGGTTGACCTTCTCAAACAATTTGCTGTGCGAAAGTCTGTGCATGACCGATTCAACGATAATAACGGCGCCATCTACAATCAGCCCAAAATCCAAAGCGCCTAAGCTCATCAGGTTGCCACTCACACCAAACAGGTTCATCATGATAATGGCAAACAACATAGAAAACGGAATCACCGAGGCCACCAACAGACCGGCGCGAAGGTTCCCTAAAAACAACACCAGTACAAAAACCACAATCAAGGCTCCTTCCATGAGATTTTTGGTAACCGTGCTGATGGCATTATTGACCATCTTGGTGCGGTCAAGAAATGGTGTAATCTCCACTCCTTCCGGTAGGGTTTTTTGGATTTGGCCGATTCGTTCTTTAATATTTCTGATAACCTCATTGCTGTTAGCCCCTTTGAGCATCATCACCACTGCGCCCGAAACCTGGTCCTCTCCGTTGTACGTCATGGCGCCAAACCGGGTGCCATGACCATACTGAACCCTGGCGACATCGCGTACAAGAAGCGGTATCCCGTTGGGCAGGTTTTTTATAACAATATTCTCAATATCCTCAATATTTCCTACCAGTCCTTCACTCCGGATAAACAAGGCCGTTGGTCCGTTTTCGATATATGAACCTCCGGTATTCTGATTATTGGTTTCCAGGGCATCAAAAACATCCCCGATGGTGATATTGTTGGCCATCAGTTTTTCAGGAACAACGGCCACCTCATATTGCTTCAGCAAACCGCCAAAACTGCTCACCTCTGCCACGCCCTTTACTCCCAGCAATTGCCGGCGCACAATCCAGTCCTGGATGGTGCGCAAGTCTGTTTCATCATACCTGCTTTCATATCCTTTTTTGGGGCGTACGGCATATTGATATATTTCTCCCAATCCCGTAGTCACCGGCGCCAGGACAGGCGTACCAAATCCTTTGGGAATCAGTTCCTGCACTTCCAATAACCGTTCCGAAACTTGTTGCCGCGCCCAGTAGATATCTGTTTGGTCGTCAAATACAATGGTTACGACAGACAGCCCGAAGCGCGAAAAGCTTCGCTGCTCTATTAATCCCGGAATGTTATTATTGACTTGCTCTATGGGGAATGTAATTAACCGCTCCACATCAGGCGCTCCCAATGCCGGAGCAATGGTAATCACCT
>JACFNM010000454.1:0-746 GCA_019454915.1 Chitinophagaceae bacterium | reverse complement strand
TTATTGGTAATATCCGGCACGGCATCAATGGGTAGTTTGGTTACCTCATAACTACCATAAGCTATGAGTCCAATCAGAAAAAGCCCGATGATGAGTTTATTCTTTATAGAAAATTCAATTATTTTATTCAGCATCTTTTATTAGAAATTTTTCTGTGGAAGTAGTAAAACGCAATTAAGAATCGGGAGTTGAAAATTAAAAATTGCTAATTGCATACTGATTATTGAAAACTCCTCACTCTTCATTCTCAATTCTTCATTCTTAATTCTTAATTTCTGACTCCCCCTCCAATCATTTTCGAAACGACCCCTCTTTCATTCGTATGTTCAGCTATTGCTATACCTGCAAAATGGAGTAGTAGAAAAACCGGGAACCAATAAATTCCGAATTTATGTGTTGCTTCAATTCCCTCTTTCCAGGCAGACAGGAGGCTGAATTTTAAGCAGATTCCTGTTACTACATTTATCAGCACAAAAGCATAAAAATAGATGTAAGTAAACCCCTGCAGCCGTGCTTTAAAGGACTGATTGTTTTTAAATGGATTCGGAAATTTTATTCCCTTCACCAACATATAAATGATTCGGGCGACAAATGCTATAACCATAACATAAGCAAATATTATGTGCCACTCCCACATCGGGGAACGAATAGCCCTGGCAATATTTGTCATCACATCTTTGGCAATAGGAGTCGCCGTCGTTTTTTCTGTAATTTATGCCGACTGTTTTTTTGCCGGTGCTTTCAAT
>JACFNM010000453.1 GCA_019454915.1 Chitinophagaceae bacterium | reverse complement strand
AAGATGAGAGAGTGGACTACGAACTGTCGGTTGCTAAAAATCACTCGGGCATCTACGAATTAAGGGGATATAAGGCCAGTCTTTATATAGAAGGACAACCAGGCGAGAAAAGAGAGCACTACTTTAGCCTAAACAGGGGTAATGAATTTAACTCACGTCAGGCATACAATCTTTTAGCGGGTCGCAGTGTTCAAAATGAGACGGGTTGGTTACAGCTAGATTTGACTGATAAGCACCCGGACGGCAGCTATCGCATGAAAGTGTTTAACCCAGGCTATGGGTTTGATTTAGAGAAAAATGTAAAGCTGTTACTCGGTAATGACGGCTTTGCTAAAGAAGAAACAAAAAAACTTCTGGAAGATTTAAGAAATGGTGAGCGGGTTGGGGTAGTATTTCAGGAAAATGGTTTAAAAAAGCAACTGTCTATTGAAGCTAATCCGCAGTTCAACACATTGAATATTTATAATGAAACAGGCAACAGGGTATCGCTTCGTTCTGTATTAGGAATTAGTACACCAGAACCTGCTAAGTTGTCCATGTCAGAAAAGCAACACTATGAATTTAATCAGATACCCAAAAAAGCAATCAGGATAAGAAATAATGGGCTTTCTTTTTTGGTATTGCTCATATTAACGCACTGATAGGCATAGTCCCTGAAATGATGCCTGTTTGCACTTAATCAAAAAATGACCAAGCTGCCACCCCGAACGCCTTCCTTTGAAGGCAGTTGATATGCGTTCGGGGTGGCAGCTTTCCGGTCTTTGCCGCAGGTGTAGCCACAATACTTTTATCGCAGTCCCTGTAATCGGGTTATGCTGCCTGCTGCCTGCGTTTGGAAGTTTTCAAAGGAATAAGTGCAGCCAGGGCTGTCTCCACCTTGAGGGGATGGCTTCTAAAGTCTTTCAGGTTTACAAAGAAACCCCTGTTTTCGGTCATGCCTTCGCGCAGAAGGCTCCACAGCAGGGATGCGCCCATTTGGGCAAGGCTGCTGTTGATAAAAAGATCCTGTCTGGTGAGCGCTTCCGCAAGGGAGCAGCTTGGGGTGGTGTCGGTGTTGCCGGAGTGAGCGAGAAGGGTAGCAAATTCGTCTGTAATGAACGGCAGCGTATCTACCGGGATATATTTCTTTGAAGAAGGTTGTTGAATGGCTCCAACGGTGGATAGTATTACCTGCCCGGTGTGGCGGCTGTTACCAAAATCCATCCAGTACAGGGGTTTATAAGGGCTTCTGCCGGGTGTGGAAGGTAAGGTTTTAAGTATGGAAGCAATTTCAAAACGGGCGGCGACATTATCCACGCAGCTAAGGGTAATATTGGCTGCCCCCTGTTGGGGCAGGTAGTGTTGGTCAGCTTTACTGTACTTACAGCACAACGCCTTCCAGCTTGTTCCAAAAAACCGGTTGGAACGATTAACAAGGCAGGCGGTTTTATACATGCCGAGATCTGCTTCGGCAAAAAGCTGCCTGCCCAGGTTAGCCTTAGTAACGGTATCATCATCAAAAAGCTGCACCTGCAAACCGGGGTGCCCCAGCGCCAGCAGGGAATGGTTGATCCTTGCCATCGCGGTGAGCACCTGGCTGCCCGTTCCTCCGGCACCTATGATGTTTACGGTAATGGGGTTGGTGGGGCGCAGCAGGTAATTGTCGGTAAAATGGATTGCGGTTTTTGTTTTCATCGTAACAGGTTTTTTAAGGTCAGATCATTTTTTACCAACTGCTGCCAGAGTTGAATAATGTTTACTGATACGGGACAGTATTCATCAATAAGATGAGAAAAATAACTGTTGAAAAAATAATGTTGCCATTGGAGCATAAATTCTTCCAGTGTACTATCCCGGCTTATTTCAATATCCACTGTACCCATACAGACTTTTCCTGTTTTGTAAATATTGAAGAAGGGTGCATAGTACAGGGCAGTTTTCAATGTAGGCTTTCGGTTTGTGGGCATGGCGTAGATGTGCAGGTCGTATAGGGATGCTTTCCATACCAGTGCCGGAATAGCCGCTTTACCACAGGGAATGTCCAACTCGGGTACAAA
The DNA here is from genome assembly GCA_019454915.1 of Chitinophagaceae bacterium. Taxonomy (GTDB): domain Bacteria; phylum Bacteroidota; class Bacteroidia; order Chitinophagales; family Chitinophagaceae; genus Agriterribacter. The sequence continues at coordinate 949 of JACFNM010000453.1, read as the reverse complement.
CAGCAAGTCGGTCTCGGCGGGAGGGGTATACCAGATGGCAAAACCATTTTTATCGGGGTTGATGTACAGCACATTTTCCGGTAATAAACCTTTTGGCTTTAAAAAACTGCGCTGCATGGCAGGCGATTGATCGAGGCTGTCGGCAAGCGCTACAGCTTCCTGCATACTTAGAGGGTGGGCATTTACCGGAAAGCCGTTAGCATCCATGTCGTAGGCTTCAACATATACATCTTCTTTATTTACCACGGAATGATAAATCAGCAGCGCCTTTTGGGGAAGCATGATATCTTCAAATATGGCAGAAATATTTTTCATAAAGGCTCATTTAATACGGTGATCAAATCGTCAATACCAGTAAACAGCCTGTGTTCAAAATCCAGATCATGACTGATAGCCGCTTGCGGCTTATCAAAAAACTGGCAGGCGGCAGGTTCTTCAATAATGGTGCATTCCTGCAAATAGGAGTTAATATATTCCATCAGGTGATCATAGGTATCATCACTACTATCCCAAAAGAAAGAGAGATAATGGTATGGTGTAATATGATCATCTTCTTCCTTTGGGTACAGGTCGTCTACCAGATAATCAATAGCGTTTCGGTGAGGGTACTTGCGGTAGAGGGCAAAAAGGCTTTCTGCCACAGCCAACAGGTTTTGTTGGGTTTCTGTCGCAGGTGCGAACTGCTGTATCCTGCTTTCCCATTCTGCCAGGTGTTGGGGCTGGATGATTTGCTGGTATACTGCGGCGCAGCCTTTTTGCAGGGTAGTAAAACGTTTGATAATATCATCCCGGTAGACTTCATCCTGTTCATTTTCGGCGGTTTCCAGCTCCCATTCCTGTAATACCTGATAACAGTACGACAGGAAGCCAGCTCCTTCATCCATCCACGGAATACGGGCTACCGAATACAGGTAATTGAATACAGACAGCATCAGATTTACCATAGAAT
>JACFNM010000006.1 GCA_019454915.1 Chitinophagaceae bacterium | reverse complement strand
TACTTCTTCCTCTGCTTCTTCCTCCATCTTTTCGTTCTGCCTTTCTGCCAGTCCCTCTGCTATCGCAGCTACTATATAATTGGTGACGATCGCTATGGATTTTGTGGCATCATCATTAGCAGGGATAGCATAGTCTACCTTATTCGGATCGCAATTCGTATCTACCATGCCGAAAGTAGTTACACCGAGGCGTCTGGCTTCTGCTAAGGCAATGTGCTCATGGCCGATGTCTATAATGAACAGGGCAGCGGGCACTCTTCCCAACTGGGCAATACCGCCAAGAACCTTTTCCATCTTCTCCTTATCACGGCTCAGCGTCAGCCTTTCTTTCTTGGTAATACTGTCAAAAGTACCGTCGTTAAGCATTTTATCAATACTCTGCATTTTCTTCACACTCTTACGCACGGTATTAAAGTTCGTCAGCATGCCTCCCAGCCACCTTTCGGTTACATAAGGCATATTTACCCGTTTTGCACATTCCGTGACGATTTCTTTTGCCTGTTTTTTTGTACCGACAAACATGATTTTTTTTCCGCTCTTAGCGATACTTTTCAGGGCTGCAGCAGTTTCCTGCAGATGTTCAACCGTCTTATTGAGGTCAATGATATGAATACCCTTTTTCTCTGCGAAGATGTAAGGCAACATTTTTGGATTCCACTTCTTACGCAGGTGACCGAAATGTACGCCTGCGTCGAGGAGTTGTTGTTGAAGGGAAGTATTATTTTCCATTTATCTGATTTGAAGCCCCGCCAAAAGGCAGGATGATTTACAATTTTGCAATTTTGAATACACAACATCTCCGGGTTCCCATACCCGGAAAGCAAAGCCTAACGCTTGCTGAACTGGAAGCTCTTTCTTGCTTTCTTTTTACCAAATTTCTTGCGCTCCACACCTCTCGGGTCACGCATGAGTAATCCGGCGGCTTTCAACACAGGCCGATATTCCGGATTTACTTCCAGCAATGCACGGGCGATACCCAGTTTGGCGGCCTCAGCCTGACCTTTAACGCCACCCCCGGTTGCATTGATTTTAATATCAAATTTATCCAGCGAGTCTATTGCCTTCAAAGGCAGCTCCACCTTATTCTGAAGGTAGATCAGAGAAAAATATTGTTTGTAGTCTTTATCGTTTACAGTAATCTTACCATCACCCCTCGAGAGAAAGACGCGGGTTACTGCCTCTTTACGACGACCAACTCCATTTTTTTGCTTTTCCATTTATTTAAGCTTTAGGCTATTAGCGAAACCGCTATTAGCAGTTTTACCAATTAAAATTTTAATTCCTGAGGTTTTTGTGCAATATGAGGATGCTCAGCGCCCGCATATACAAATAGTTTCTTAAACATCTTCCGTCCTAAACGGTTCTTGGGTAGCATTCCCTTCACCGCTTTTTCTATAACCGCTTCGGGACGGCGATTCAGCAGACTCTTCGCTGTTTCTTCCTTTTTACCTCCGGGATAGCCCGAAAACCTGATGTAGGTTTTCTCTTCCAGCTTATTGCCGGTAAACTTCACCTTGTCTGCATTAATAACGATAATAAAGTCTCCGCAATCAACATGCGGTGTGTAATAGGCTTTGTTCTTGCCCCGCAATACCGCCGCAATACGCGCAGACATGCGACCCACAGTTTGATTGGCGCCGTCCACAACATACCAGTTATGCTGCACGGAAGCTGCATTCGCATGCTTTGTTGTAAAATGTAATTTGCTCATTATGTTCTTTTTTTTCCGCTTTCATGTGAAAACGGGGTGGTATTGCAGCCATCCCTGCAACTACCGGTTAAAAATAGGAGCGCAAAGGTAGGCGTAAACTGTTCCCATTCCCAAAAATTAACTGGTAAATTTTTATAGGACTTTTGTAACTCACTGATAATCAGTAAAAATTTTGACAGGTTTTGAAACGCCAATGTAGAAGCCTGAGCATTTTAGCCCTGTTTAGCATCATTTTGTCCCAACAATGCTGCTTTTTAGCCCTAAGTTTCGGGAAGAGAGTAGAGAGAAGAACTCAGGTAATCGGGAATGAGGTGGCCTTTTTTACTTCAGGGAATATACTTCCTGGATGATGGTAAAACCATTGTTATCGCCTGTTTTCGCCAAAGCTCCCGATATATCATGTTTTACCCAATAGCTGTTGGCGGGTCGCTGGTCATTTTTCTTTAGCCACTCGTACATTATATTAATATCTTCATTCATATCCGTATAGCTTCTCATGGAATGTAAGATCACTACAGGATGTTCATCCATTTCTATCATTTCCAGGGGCTCTTTCACGTTTTTAAGTTCATCATCCACGGTCACCGCCACAGTCAGGAGTACCGTTGAATCCGTAAGGATTTCATACTGGCTTAAAAAGCTGTCCGGAGATTCAATCGTTTCACCGGGTAGCTTGCGGATTAACCGATCATGCAGCAACGGAATTTCTGCATTTAGGTCCTGCAGTCCCACTGTGTCGGTTAAAGTTACCCACTTAACGACGGGCATTTCAAGGGGTTCAAAAGTAAGCCCCCCGAAGGTGTTCCCGGGGTGTTCAATGGTATTCTTGAATTCTATCACATTTTGAAGAAATTCCACTCTAAAGGTGGAAGGCTTGAAGAGTAACTGCAGCTTCCTGACGATATTTCCCTTTATAACGTATTCTTCGGCCCAATCCAAATTAAGGTCCCAACGGTTTTTGGCGGTAACTTCTATCTGACCATCCTTCACCAAATAATCTCCGTTTTCCATACGATACTCAAACAGGGTTCCTTTCTTCAGGGATTGCGTATCGAGAGCCACCGGGTTGGGTTGAGCAATCGCTCCATCCCGGTACCATACTTTCCAGTTATCCGTGTCCTGTAATGTTCGGCAGGTAATCAGCTTATCAGCGTTAATCACGATCTCCGCCTGAAAGGTGCGGCGCACCGGCACAAAGTTCAAAACTCCGGCAGCGACTAACAGCACTCCAAAAATTACCAAAAATATTTTCTTCCCTTGCATGGCCCGGTTTACATTATGAGTATTGAATTTTAATATTCTATTCCTTTTATCCCTTTATCCATTCTCCACAGCACTGAATCATAGGGTTTTATAGAATAAGGTCATTGGTAAAATTAAAGTGTGGTGAAACCATTAGCGAATGATTTCGATGTTTGTAAGGAAAACTTCGATGAAGCGACTGAATACTTCGCCGAATGAAAACCGTCAAAAATGAATTAAGGGAAGCCGCAGGGGCAATATAGACGTTAGAAGCATCAATATGTCGGAAATATGACCATCCAATAACCAGTGCTAATAAGGAACACGATGATAGTTTACGCGGAATTACGGAACCAGTGAGAAAAAGAAAATAAATGCCAGCCGTTGTTACATCAGCCGTTCAGGAATTTTTGCCCTTCTTCCGATATCATTTCATAAGTCCAGGGCGGATCAAAGATGAGGTTAACCTCAATGGCGTCTTCGGGAAAAATCTCCTGCATTGCCTGTGTTACATTTCCTACGATGGACTCTCCCATAGGGCAAAACTGGGTAGTCAGCGTCATGGTGGTTCTGATCTTTTTTTCAGGTTCGTCAAAATCAATTTCATAGATCAGACCGAGGTCTGCCACATTCAAACCTATTTCCGGGTCTATTACTCCCTGCAGGGCAGCAATCGCTATAGTAGATTTAAGATTGTTATTCGTTTTAATATTAATCACCACTCAGATTTTTCGAATATCTTATGTATGACGCCAAAGTTATGAATTACCGCTACGGCTAACAAAAGCAGGGTCGCTATCTGAATAAATCCAACAACTGATAATAATACACCCGTCAAAAATAAGAGGTATCCGGTTATATATATAAGTACAGCCCACAACAACAGCGACTTCTTGTTTGATTTACTAGCGATACGCGACTCTGAGAATTCTTTCCGGTACACAGAAGATTCTTTCGGAACTCCTGAAGCCGAAGAACGAAAAGTAATGCTTAATATAAACGCGGTAATCCAACCAAAAAAGATAGAAAATCCATAAGCAAGTATTAATGCTACCTGCTCTCCTTTTCCCGCAAAAACAAGCAGCAAAACCGCTAATAGGATAACTGACAACAACAAAAAGCCGCCAAGAAGCAGGATATACTTCATTCGGATAAAAGCAGGCTTATCACCGGTATGTTGGCGGCGCATCTTCACCCAATAGCGGAAGAATAACAACAATGCACCCACGATTTCCATCACGGCTATCAAATACCAGTAACGATTAGCGCCCCGCAGAAACATAAAAATAAAAGTAATCAGACCGGCATTGATAAGAAGATAGACACGGTTTAATGATTTTATATCTCTTAAATCCGGCGATATATTTTCTGTCACTAAGTAAGCAGTCAATCCGATGATCTGTAGTAAAAACCATCCAATAATTCCCAAATGAGCATGCAGGGACAGAAAATGCAGGGAGTCCTCAGAGAATAGAGGTATGGAAAAATTATAGATGAGTAAGATACCGATCAGCGTTGTCAGAAATAACCATAAGCCGGCGGTAAGAATAAAAAGCGCGATAATGCTTTCTACCCTGGATTTGACAAGGCTTAAAATCAAATTGATAAGATAAACAAGCACGGCTCCATTCATTAAAATGCCTCCAGTTTTTGCCATCCACCCCATCTCAAAGGTGTAGAAAGAATAGACCAATAGTGGAATGCCTGTAGCAGCCAACCCAAAAGAAAGGAGAGCCATAGCCGAACTATATAATTTCTCTTTGGTGACGGCGGGTACCACCTGATGGCTGAATCCGAGTATCATCATAGTGCCCCACCCAAGCGCCATCAGATGCGTAGCGGCAATAACTTTTGGATGAAAATAGTGTCGCGTAAAAGCCGGTGCCCAGAAGAAAATGAAAACTATGGCGATCAAAAAGGCTAAAGATGCATAGCCATAAAAAGGTATAATAACATTACGGGATGTTTTATAGACGGCATCCCCGCCCGAAACTTCACCAAACATAATACTTCTTATTCCGGGCGGAAGATACAACGCACCGGTTACATAACTATACCGAATTAGGAAAGAAAATTATAACTTTCAGGCTTATTCTCAATTTGAGCTTATGACCCCTTGGCTGCTTTTCTCCTTTGTAATAGGGTATTTCCTGCTTCTTTTAGTGGTCGCCTATTATACATCGCGCAACTCCAATAATGATTCTTTTTTCATCGGTAACAGAAACTCCAACTGGATGCTGGTTGCCTTTGGGATGATTGGCACTTCCTTATCGGGAGTCACTTTTGTGTCAGTTCCGGGAACAGTGGGCGGAAGCGCCTTTGCCTATTTTCAAGTGGTTATCGGTTACCTGATTGGATACTTTTTGATTGCATTTATTTTGTTGCCTTTATACTACCGGCTCAACCTCACTTCTATCTATAATTATCTTCAACACCGGTTTGGAATGGTTTCTTACAAAACCGGCGCATTGTTCTTTATCATTTCAAGAACATTAGGCGCCACAGCCCGGTTATATCTGGTCATTAATATCCTCCAAATCTTCATCCTGGACAACCTCGGGATACCATTCTGGATGACTACCCTGGTGATCTTATTCATGATTATACTGTACACCTTTGAAGGAGGAGTCAAAACGATCGTATTCACCGATACGCTGCAAACCTCCTTCATGCTCTTAGGATTGATTGTGTGTATCATTTATATTATGACCAACCTGGGGCACAGTTTTTTCGGGACCTTGAATGAATTAAGAAGCCTTCAACTCACCAAAATATTCAATACCGATATCAACAGCCCGTCTCATTTCCTTAAACATATTCTTGGCGGCGCATTTATCACTGTTGCTATGACGGGGCTTGACCAGGAAATGATGCAAAAAAATATCAGTGTAAAAAATCTGAAAGATTCTCAAAAAAACATGATGACTTTCAGCACCATTATGGCGCTGGTGAACTTTCTCTTTTTATTCTTGGGTGGATTACTCATCCTTTTTGCTTCCAAAAACGGAATCAGCGTACCGCCGGATGATTTGTTCCCCACTGCTGCTCTGCATCACATGCCTACCGCCGTGTCGATCATTTTTATCATCGCTCTGATTTCGGCGCTCTTTCCGAGCGCTGACGGGGCGCTGACGGCATTAACCTCTTCATTTTGTATTGATATATTAGGCTTAAAAAGAAATGCGGAATGGGGTGAGGAAAAGAAGAAACGCATCAGGCTCACTACCCATTTCAGCTTTGCCTTCATCTTCTTTTTAGTGGTGATGGGATTCAAACTGGTAGATAACAAATCCATCATTGACGTTATCCTTAAAATAGCCGGATTTACTTATGGTCCTTTATTGGGACTATTTGCTTTCGGCATTTTGAGTAAACGCTCCATCAGGGATCGTCTGTCACTCGTTATATGTTTGCTGGCGCCCACCATTATTCTCGGTATTGACTTAATCAATAATATCCAATGGTATCAACCCCAGCTCAACTTAGACGGTGCATGGGTTGAAAACATAAAATCTCTTTCCCACGCCATCTTCCGCGATTTCAAGATCGGTTACGAACTGTTGATTTATAATGGACTGCTGACCTATGCCGGGCTAATGCTCATTTCAAAAAAAGCAAGCCCAACAAACTAAAAATCAATTCATCTCGTTGTATATAAGCGGAGCCACTGCCCTTAGCGGTGGCTTTTGCATCCTATCAATACACGTTTAGTGAATAAAAAAGAATATATGAACGCTACATTAAAAACACTCAAAGAGAGGCACTGGAAGGAAAGCAACGGGCATAGCAGTTGGCAGATTTTTAAGATCATGGCTGAATTTGTGGAAGGCTTTGAAGCCTTATCCAAAATCGGGCCCTGCATATCCATATTCGGGTCTGCCAGAACCAAACCGGGAACGCATTATTATGAATTATCGGCCGAAATAGCGAGAAGGTTATCGGAAGAAGGTTTTGGAATTATCACCGGCGGCGGGCCGGGTATTATGGAAGCAGCCAACCAGGGCGCCTTACAAGCCGAGGGGAAAAGTGTCGGTTTAAATATTGACCTCCCTTTTGAACAACGCCCTAATGAATATATAGATAAAGATAAACTGCTCAACTTCGATTATTTCTTCGTTCGAAAAGTTATGTTCACCAAGTACTCCCAGGGCTTTGTGATGATGCCGGGCGGATTTGGCACTTTAGATGAATTTTTTGAAGTAGCCACGCTAATGCAAACGGAAAAGTTCAAACAAATGCCAATGGTACTCGTCGGCAGAAAATATTGGCTGGGATTAATGGCCTGGCTTGAAGACGTGATGCTGGCAGAAGGCAATATTCATGCAGACGATTTATCCCTGTTTGAAATTGCCGACACCGCTGAAGATGTGGTTCAATACATGCTAGAATATTACCGGACAAGACAACTGGCGCCGAATTTTTAATGTCTAACATACCTTACCCGGCTAGCCGTTATCAAGCGTAAAGCCGATGAAAATCTCGCATCAGTGTCATTTTCGCACTGGATATCTTATTTATCAGTTGCCACGGATTTAACCAGCAGCTCCTACCTAAACCAATAGCCTTTGCGATAAGGCAAAGGCTATTGGTTCATAATTTGAACTTATAGGTTTACACCGAACAAGTTGCAATTTCAGTACCCCGGGTTTTGCTTCAGGCTGGGATTGACAGCAATTTGCTGGCTGGGGAGCGCAAAGAGCAATTCTTTTGGCTGCCCTGCCTCCGGCTTTGTTACCCATGTGCCTAAAAATTTTCCAAAACGAATCAAATCCTGTCGTCTCCATCCCTCCCAGTACAACTCGCGACCGCGTTCGTCCAGTAGTTCATCAATACTAAGCGATGAAAGATCAGGCACGCCTCGTGCAGAGCGAATATCGTTGACAATGTCTAATGCATTGGTACCGCCTCCTGTTCCACCACGCAATATAGCCTCTGCCTTCATCAGTAATACATCAGCGTACCTGTACACAACCCAGTCGTTGTTTTTCTGTCCACTTTGCGAAGCATAGTCGTAGGCATACTTTAGTACCCTGATACCGGCAGTTTCAAGGGTATTGCCGGAGGTCCGTATAGTGATGTCATGGGTAAATACGAGGGGTTGACTAGATGGATTCCTTGCCATTAGTGGCGTCCCTGTAGTTTGATCATATTGTTGCCCGGCTAAAAATCCAACATTGGGTGCACCGCTGGGGTTAGGCCGGCCAAAGGCAGGATAACTGTAATTTATGCCCCTGCGTTCATCATCTGAAGTGAATTTATCATAAAAAGTACCCAAAGTTGCCCATCCATTCCATCCGCCCGGTTTCATATTGTAATGCGCAATTGTATTGTAGGTTCTGCTCATAGAGCCACCTCTGTCTCCTTCTTTGTTATATAGCGTAAAGATATTTTCGGTAGATTTCACATCGTTGTCAGGTGCAAAATTGTCGAAGTATTTTCCAGGCGCAGAAATTGTGTAACCGGTAACCTGATCAGCCAGTTCGATTACTTTATTCATGTCTTCCGGTGCAAAAGTTGGATTTTCCCGGTTAAGGAAAGCGCCTTTATTGAGGTACACTTTCATCAACAATACCCTTGCGGCATTTTTACTGGCAACGTAAGCCGGGCCGGATGCAGGGAGATCATTCATAATCGCATTTATCTCGCCGATCACAAAATTCAACCCTTCTTCGGCAGTCATTACTTTCGGATCAACCCTGAAATTATCAAGATCTTCCCGGTATACCGCCACGCCCCATAAATCTATCATATCCAATAACGCCAGTGCCCTGATAAAGCGCGCTTCGGCACCCTGTTGGGCTGACGGATTATTTCTCAACACATTGGAAGACTGAAATACCGCTGTGCCCAGTTGATTATAGGTATTATTCATATAACTATTGTCGGCATTCCAGGTATGTAAATGGATGGCTCTGTGGGTTCCATTGTCGTCCCAGTCACCACCCCTCGTTGGCGCAATAGCTTCATCTGTTGACAACTCCTGTAAACACCATCTGCTCTGCTGCTGGTAAGGAGTGTTTAGTGTTGAATAAGCACTAATCAATAGCTCGGCAGTATTGGCACTACCACTTACCCCTTCTTCGAGATTGCTTCTAAGTTCCTCGTTCAGTTTTGTGCAGGAAAAGGATAAGAGTGACAAAATGAATACTGCGTAAATACCTTGTTTTGTATTCATAAAAAGTTAATTTATCTATTATAAAGAAAAGTTTACACCTAAGAGAATATTCCTTGCGGAAGGATAAGGAATATACTCAATCCCCAGTGAAGGAATACCTCCGGACGCTCCATCTGTATTCACCTCGGGATCAAATCCATTATATTTTGTGAGTACAAAAATATTTTGTCCTGTTAAGGAAATATTCACGTTCCTGAAAGCCTTGCCGATATTTCCTACCCTGTAACTGATAGTGGCATTAGCCAGTTTCATATAGTCTCCTTTTTCGAGATAGCGGGTAGAAGGCGCCGCAGAGTTAGATACCAATTCTTTCAATTCAGGTTTGAAATATTCCGGAGAAATATTTTTGCCTGAAAGATTGTTTATACCCAATACGGTAGCCATTGTATTATTAAACAGGTAGTGCCCAAAAGCACCATTGAAATTTACCGTTGCGGTGAGTCTCTTGAAAGACACATCCGTTGAAAAACCTAACAGCATTTTGGGGTTCGGGCTATTTACATAAAACTTATTCTGTGCCGGATCTACATCTGTGCCGGCATGACCGTCTTTACTACGATATTTGCTGGTACCAGTAGCAGGATCAATCCCTTCAAAAATTGAAAGATACCATACATTCAACGGTTGGTCACTCACCATTCGCTGACCCACAACACCCGAAAATCCCTGTCCCCTGAGCGTTGCGGTTTCGTAAAAACCGGGTAAACCGGTTACACTATTTTTAAGAAACGTTGCATTTCCGGTTATACTCCAGCCCCAGTTATTACTCTGTATGATGGCGCCGCTCAGTAAAATCTCCACTCCTTTGTTAACCACTTCCCCATCCAGATTTACCCAAATTTTACCGCTGGGGGCCGGCTGCGCGATGGTTCTTTCAAATAATGCATCGGTAGTGGCTTTATGAAAAACATCAATAGAACCGGTGATTCGATTATCAAGTATACCAAAATCCAAACCGCCATTCAATGTAGCGGAAGTTTCCCATTTCAGATCTGGGTTTCCAAAATTAGCCTGGCTGATACTCTGCATACCAAATACATAACGATTTCTTGAGGCGCCTGAAGGAAACTCACTATTCCCGGTTTTACCCCAGCCTAACCGCAACTTCAACACACTGAAAAAGTCATTCTTTAAGAACGATTCATTCGAAAGGTTCCACGCAAAAGCAAGAGACGGGAAGTTGGCATATTTATTATTCACGCCAAATTTTGTGGACCCATCCCGCCTAACCGTACCGGTGAGCAGGTATTTATCTCGGTAATTCAGCCCTACTCTCAAAAACAATGACTGCAATTCATTTTTGGGGGAGCGGTTTGAATTGATGTTCCTGGCGGAAGCTACCGAATACCCCAGATAATCATAAAAGTCCAGCCCCACATTGGTGAATCCATTTCCATTTTCTGTATACCACCTTGAATCATAGCTCAGATACTCATACCCTGCCACCGCATTCAGATTCATGAATTCAGCGACGTCTTTATTGAAGCTGAGCGTATGAGTAAGCTGGTGATCGGTATTGGAATTACTACCCATAAATGCAAATCCTTTTTCAGTACTTGTAGGGTTAATCAGCAACCTGTCATACATACCTGTTCTCAACCCCGTTTGCCGGGTTAAACTGTAGGTCAGTTTGTATTCCAGGTAATCTGTTATTTTATACGAAGGGGCAATATTGGCAATGATCGTGTTTACCGCGGCTCTGTCTTTAAAAGCATCTAACGTAGCCAATGGGCTTATTACATTAGAACTTACCCAGGTAAGCGCTCCATCGTTATCCCGTAAAGGCCGGGTGGGATTCCAGTTAAGCGCCTGCGAAATGAGGTTGCCTTCAAAGCCAACGCCAACATCAATAGCAGCTATTTTCTCATTGGTTTGGGTGAAGAAAAGGTTTACGTCCAGCCCCAGCTTTTTGCTTTGCAGAAACTTAAAGTTGGTATTAATATTAGCAGTAAACTTTTGAAGATTAGAGCCTTTTATGATTCCGTCCTGGTTTAAATAACCCAGCGACAACCGATAGCGTCCCCGGTCCGTACCGCCACCTATGGCTACGCTATGATTTTGCGTAAACGCCGTTCTGGTAATAGCGTCAAAGGCATTTACGTCTCCGCCATGATCTGCGGAGGCAGCATCATCCGGCGTGTAAAATTTGGTCGCTTCCCTGAACTGATCTGCCGATAATACTTCAGGTTTTCTCAGTAGGTTTGAAATACCCGCCGATGTCATAACGCTGATCGTGGGGGCGCCACTTACTCCTCTTTTTGTATTGATTATAACAACCCCATTAGCACCTCTGGAGCCATAAATGGCGGTAGCGGAAGCATCTTTCAAAATATCCATACTCGCTATATCACTGGGGTTCAGGTAAGCCAACGGGTTACCGCTATCCGATCCAAAACCGCCGCTTCCCCCCGGGCGGGCCGAACCTCCCGACAAAGGAATTCCATCCAGCACAAACAATGGATTATTACTGGCTCTGATAGAAGAGTTACCCCGGATACGCACCGTTGTAGAGCCTCCGGGCTGGCCTGTATTGTTAATTACCATTACCCCGGGCGTCTTACCTTGTATCAACTGATCCGGAGCCACATTAATTCCCCGGTTAAAGTCCTTTGCCTGCAAAGAAATGATAGAACCGGTAACATCTTTTTTCTTTACCGTGCCATAACCCACTACTACTATATCCTGAAGGCTCTCTGCATCTTCCACCATTACCACGTCAATGACAGACTTACCTGCTACTGCTATTTCCTGAGATTTATAGCCAACATAGCTGAATACTAATATAGCTTTTTCATTGGTAACATCAATAGAAAAATTACCTTCTGCATTAGAAGAAGTACCGTTGGTACTACCCTTTTCCATGATCGTAACGCCATGCAAAGGGTCTCCCACAGTGCCTGTTATCTTCCCCTTAACGGTAATCGTTTGCGGCACATCGCGCAAAACCGGGTGGTCGGCGCTAACGTTACTTAACACCAGGAGTGTATTACCAACTCTCTGATAACGCAGGGTCGTGTTCTCAAAAAGCTTATCCAACACTGTTGTAAGCGGTACGTTTTCCACGGACAGGTTGACTTTCGGCCATTTTAGTAATACATCATCTTTGTATACAAACCGGTATGAGCTTTTCTCTTCAAGAACTTTAAGCGCCTTTTTTAATTCTATTTTTTCAAATTTTACGGTTACATTCTGTCCGAAACTATTCGCAAATAGCTGTGAAGAAAAAACAACTGTAAGTATCAAGGTAATTTTAGTCACTATTAGATATTTGAAATAACTATTTACCCACTTTTTTGCAGGTGCAAATGCATTTTTTTTCATACTTTGCATATTGATTTAACAATGAAGGAATACCGCATATTTGCATGCGGTTTTTTTCGTCTGTTGGCGGAGGATGCCGGAAACATCTTCCGCTTTTTTGTTGGTTGATTTATGTAACTCTTTTCATATAAAGCAATTGTTTGGTAAAAAATGAGGTTTTTTGAGAAATATCGAAGATTTTACTTTTTCGCAAAAATGGATACTTCGTTATTGTGAATGGTAAAATCAAGCTTATCGGCCATTTTTAATGCAGTAAGCACATTCAGTAGTGTTTCCCCGTCAAAGATGGCGGTGTAAGTATCTTTCTTCATTTCTTCATCGTGTATGGCAATCTTTACATTATACCACCGTTCCAGTTTTTTGCACACTTCTTCCAGAGTCTCACTGTCAAATACCAGCTTGTTATCTATCCATAAAGTTTCCAATGAGTTTTTATAAGCCGGATCTTTGCGTAATGGTTTCACCAGCAGCAATGCGCTTTCATCGCCTATTGTGCGCTTTATCACTTCGTTGCCAATACCATGCTTTACCACCAGTTTCTCATTGGGGCGCAGTATAATTTTCTTTTCCGGATTACTTTTAAGACTTACTTCCACTTTACCGCATATCAAAGACGTTTCTGTTGCGTCTTCGTTATTATAGGATTTTACGTTAAAAGTGGTTCCTAATACTTTTATATCAACAATGCTTGTATGAATCACAAATGGCCTTGAAGAGTCTTTTTTTACCTCGAAAAATGCTTCTCCTTCTAATTGAATCTCACGCAAATCGCCTTTAAAATTTTCGTCGTAATATATTCTGCTGTCGGCATTAAGCCACACTTTTGTGCCATCGGGCAGTTGCACGGTTGTCTTAGATCCTTTTTGCGTTGTGATAATATTTGAAGCCAGCGGTATTTCATGCTGCATATCTGTTTTGTTCTTCAAAAAAAATTTCCAGCAAAAAAAAATGACTATTACGCTCGCAGCGGCCGTTAGCAAATAAAGAAGCCTGGATTTCCGCTTAATTACGGGGGTAAAATCCTGCAATTCAAGCGAAGAAGGGATTGACTCTTCTCCCAGTTCACCCTCCCGTCTTAACCGTTCTACCTGGCTTTTGAATAAATGCGATATGTCGGGCAAGGGGGCTTTTTCATTCCATATTCCCGAAATTACTGCATGCTTGAGTCCTGTTTCAGAATTTCGTTGTATGAGGTCATCAAGTTCCAGTAGCTCTTCCCGGGTAGCCTCGCCACTCAATTTTAAACTTACCAATAACCAGAAACGTTGCTGATCCATATTTTTAAATCAATGTAGTCTTAATACAGACTGATAAACGGATAAGAATGTACCAAAAGAGGAATATTATTTTAAGTAAAGGGAGAACAAAATATGCCTTATACTTTTTCGCGTTTGCCGGAACCCGAGTCGTTGTAGATATGTTCCGGCAGGATTTCTCCCATCCTTCTAATTGCGATAGCTAATTGATTCCTAACGGTTAAGGGTGATAAGTGCATAATTTCAGCAACCTGTTTATAACTCAATCCATCCTCTTTGACCAACTTAAAAATCACCTTACATTGAGAAGGTAACTGATTAATTGCGTCATTTATTTTTTTCATCAAATCTGTCGAGATACAATGATCCGATGGATTCCTCAACTCAATAAATACATCTTTGTAATCGGTAGGAGAGAAATGTATGATTTCGTGTTTTCGCATACGGTTCAAATAGTCAATAGCCCCGTTGCGAACACAGGTATAAAGATATGTGCTTATATTATTAATTTTCAAAAGCGTTTTGCGGGAGCGCCATATTTTAACGAATACATCTGATACAATCTCCTCTGCCTGTTGCCTGGAATCAACTATGGACAGGGCAAAATTAAATAGCGGTGTATAAAAGTGATAATAAAACTTTTCATAAGCAGTCATATCATCTCTCTCACCAATGCGTATCAATAAATCCTGTATGTCAACAGAAGGTTTTCTCACGCGTTTCAACTCGTTTTGGCATTGTGTGATAAAATAGGTACATATACGATGTCAGATGATGGGCATTACTCAGAACAGGAAGTGTGCCAGTGATAACTATGCGGTCGTAGCAACAAAGTACTCCGCTGATTTTTTCGTAATATCTTTGAGTAAGCGATTCCATAATATCGGAAAGTTAAATATTTCCCTGTTTAGTTCCGGCTTGTCCGGCTTAGGAATAAGGCAAAAAGCCTGCAATTTATACAACAATGATAACAAATAATTAGGTGTATTTCAAAATTTCGCTGCCAAATATAGCTGCAACGTTCTAATTTTACGAACCACAATCCACGCGTAGTGTCTTAAGCCGCATTGCAGCTAATCCGGCCCAAACTGAATTTTGTCGAGAGATACACTTTTTTTAAGTGGCGGCTTGTGTACTACAAATTTAATTTTTCTGAAGGGCTTATACCTGCCTATTTTTAATCCGTTATGGATTTCCTGCAGATCAGATGTTGGTTCGGTACACCTTTTTATTTGTATGGTTCTGTCAAAGCTGCTTTGAGCCGTAGCCAATACTGATTTTTGTGTGGAGGCTTTTCTCCTTATTTCTTTCTCGTCATCGTTTATGCCTGCCTGTTTTAGTTGATAGCGAATGGTGTTGACTATCCAATATGCCAGCAACCCCAGATGTGAAGTCTTATCCAAAATCGGGCCCTGCATATCCATATTCGGGTCTGCCAGAACCAAACCGGGAACGCATTATTATGAATTATCGGCCGAAATAGCGAGAAGGTTATCGGAAGAAGGTTTTGGAATTATCACCGGCGGCGGGCCGGGTATTATGGAAGCAGCCAACCAGGGCGCCTTACAAGCCGAGGGGAAAAGTGTCGGTTTAAATATTGACCTCCCTTTTGAACAACGCCCTAATGAATATATAGATAAAGATAAACTGCTCAACTTCGATTATTTCTTCGTTCGAAAAGTTATGTTCACCAAGTACTCCCAGGGCTTTGTGATGATGCCGGGCGGATTTGGCACTTTAGATGAATTTTTTGAAGTAGCCACGCTAATGCAAACGGAAAAGTTCAAACAAATGCCAATGGTACTCGTCGGCAGAAAATATTGGCTGGGATTAATGGCCTGGCTTGAAGACGTGATGCTGGCAGAAGGCAATATTCATGCAGACGATTTATCCCTGTTTGAAATTGCCGACACCGCTGAAGATGTGGTTCAATACATGCTAGAATATTACCGGACAAGACAACTGGCGCCGAATTTTTAATTCTACTATGCCATACCTCTTAAATTTCAAAAGCACCCTTGATGTCAAGGGTGCTTTTGAAATTTATCTTTGTCTGAAATGAGTCCGTCCCGATGCAGATTATTTCTGCAACAAAACCTGCCTCTTTCTCAACAGGAGTTACCAGGGCTTATTGGTGCCTTGTAATAACCACATTTTGCTCCAGTGACTATCTTCTCCCGGCTCCAATCGGCTGATGGCTTCTCCAACGCTACTGCTATTCAAATTCTTTTCTGTATCGGGATAAACAATACGTACCGGAATTTTATTACCATTGCTTGCCAGGATCAGGTTAGCACCAAGGTTGGGAACGCCCGTTCTGCGCCAATCGAACCAGAATTCCGGAGTCATAAAACATGCCAGCCATTTTTGAGTCATCAACTGAGTAAGTTTTCCTCCATCATCAGCGCTCGTAAAATCTCCTGCAAGGTTACTAAGAAATGCGCTCTCATTCCATGCCATTAATACATCGGTATTGGGGTCGTATACTTTGATACTTCCATCGGCTATATCATATTGACGCATGCTGGCTAATACTCCGGACTGGTAGTAATCAACCGCATTGCCACTACTGAACCAGTCCTTTAACCGGGCCTCAGAAAGAATAAAACAAAGCTCTGAATAACTCATCAACACCGTCTTCACCAGCGGATTGGCATTTTGTGCATAAATATTCCCCAGATAGGAAACCCCCGGGTTGGCAGCTAAATCCGTATAAATAGCGGGATTCAACGCTTTAATGGCATTAAAGTCAACATCCGTGGCTAAGTTATACAGGTTAGGATCCTGCAATGCCGGCGGAAGACCCACATACCGGTGGGTATTCAGTTGATCCTTACCGGGTGTTGAAGTGGGAATGTTTCTAATAATCTGTCCATCCGGAAGTTTTGAATACGTAGGCGTAGCATCACTGATCTTCAATTGGGCATCAACCGGGCTGATAAAAGTGGTCAGGCGCGGGTCGCCGCCGTCAATCATGGCATCTACGAAAGTGGCACACGGTTTCCGGCGATAGAATTCCGACCGGTTGGTATGCCAGAGCGGACCACCGTACCAGGAGTTGGCAGCAGCGCTTCCGATAAAAGAGATGGCAGCATTGTCACTGTTAGAAGTGAAAACCGGATTAGCCGAGCTGTTACTTATAATACTATTGAACTCCGACTTTACATCCAATCCAACGCTGCTCATATCAGACGCCTTTTCGGATAATCTCATCAAAAACCTCAGTCGCAGTGAGTTGGCAAATTTCCGCCATTTCGCCGGGTCTCCCTGAAACAGGATATCACTGGATGAGGCGCCATCTACGGATGATACCTGGGCCAGGATGTCATTGGCTGATTTTAAATCATCCAGGATGCCTTTAAAAATATCCTTCTGGCTGTCATATACCGGCGTAAAATTGCCTTCCTCCGCCTTCATGGCATCCGAATACGGAATATCGCCATGTATTGAAGTTAAAAAGCCATACCAGAAACTACGCATGATCTGCCCCACCGCCGTATAAAACCGTTGATTGTTCTCTGATTTTTCCAGTTCAGCATTTTCTAATATATACTGACTGTTTTTAATCCTGGAATAGGGTGCGCTGAAATCTTTAGGTCCCCATACAAAAGTATTGGGCCCCTGAAAGTCAATATAATCACGCTGAAGATACTGCATGGCCTCTGAAATGGTCCATCCGCCCGGATAAGCATATTCATAAATATAATCATGTGCCGTGCCGGCAAGGACAGAGGTCAGCACATATTTAATATTAATTTCACTGGCGCTCAGTTGATTGGGGCTTTTGTTGATCTCCGACAAATCCTGACAGGATGTGATCACAAGTACAAATGTCAGCGCCAATCCAAGCATTTTAGATCTCAATATCTGCGCTTTAGAAAAAATATTTTTCATCTCTTACTTTTTTTTAAAATGATACATTAAGCTTCAAACCCACCGGCATGATAATCGGAGAAGCATTCCAGATATTTCTCCCCTGCTCTGTCGATCCAGTGAGCGGGTTTTGATTATAAATGGATTCCGGATCCTGATTGGTTTTATTCGCTGCAAACAGTATCAGATTTTTCATGAATCCTGCGATACTAATATGTTGCGCCAACACTTTATGTGCCCATGTATCCGGTAGTGCATAGGAAATGGCCAATTCTCTCAGCTTAACAAACGAGCTACTATAAAACCACTTGTATCTCATAGCTGCATCCCAAAATCCTCCGGACGGCTGGAAGATATCATACGCTTTCACGTATTTGGTTCCTGCTCCGCCAAAATTTTCGATATATCCACCCGCACCATCTGAAATAACGCCGGGGAAAAATGCTCCCTCATACACACCGTTAGAATACAAAAAGCCTCCCAGATCCTGGGTTCGTCCACCGACCCAGGTATCTTTCTGGTAAATTTCCGGGTGCGACTTAATCTCATTAGCTAACGCCTCGTTATCTCCCTTAAATGAATTATTACTGAGAATGCCGGTAAAGGTGCTGGAATTGGCATCATTATGGAAGTATTCCACTTTACCTGCCCTCGCTAACCGCAGCATCGTCTGGTCGTAATAAGTACCTCCCTGCCTCCAGTCAATACTGAGAGAAAGAGAAATCCTTTTATAGGATAACCCCGTTTGCATTCCGACCATAAAATCCGGTAAGAAATTGCCAACTTTTATCATGGCGTCATTATCGTTATTGCGCTGCAGTTTCCCATTGGAGTTCAAAAGCGGCCAACCATAATACGGACTGTTCTTATCCTCTACGCGGATCATGTCTCTTGTGTAAATATCGCCAATTAACTCGCCCACCTGAGTAATGGCAAACACATGGGTGCTTCCCCAGAACATAAACTGGTCTATTCCCGGAGTCAATTCCATTAACCGGCTTCTTTCGCGGGTGAAATTAGCGCGTATATCCCAATTCCAGTTTTTAGTCCGCACGGGCGTCACATTCAATCCTATCTCTACACCATAATTCTCAATATTACCCGCATTAATCGTGGCTGCGGTGTAACCCGACGTAGAAGACGTTGAGGCATTTAATATCTGGTTGGTATTTTGCACCTTGTAATAGGTAAAGTCTGCGCCTAAGCGGTTATTGAAAAACGAGATATCCGTCCCAATTTCAAACGCTTTGGCGATTTCGGGTTTGAGGTTGATATTGGGCAAATTCCCCGGAACATTATACGTTGTGTTGGTGCCCCACATACCCTGATTCAGTACGGTAGCAATCACGTATGGATTCGTATCCTTTCCCACCTGTGAGATACCGGAGCGTAACTTAAGTAACGAAACCCATGAAGGCAAGGGAAGCATTTCATTCAGTAGCACACTTAAAGACAGCGAAGGATAGAAATAGGAACGATTATCTTTGGGAAGCGTGCTCGACCAGTCGTTCCGTGCCGTAGCATTCAGAAAGATCATGTTGTCGTAGCTCAAATCCAATAAACCATAAGCGCTGTAAATATTCTTTTTATAAGTGAAGTCGGAATAACTAAGCCCATCGCGGTTTACATTAGACAAGGTATATAATCCCGGAAGTACAAGCGGATCGCCACCGGCATACAACGCGTAGCTTCTCTGTGTCATCAGATTTCCTCCAACTGAAGGGGCAATCTCAAATTTACCCAGTGACTTCTTGTAAGAAAGTAAAACATCCGAGTTCATCTCCCTTTGATTATTGATCCTTTCATTCAGCGTACCCTGAGGTTTATTTTGTCCGCCGCCGTCACCTCCGTAACCGGACCACGCCTGCCTGTACACTCTTTTTTCATTGTTGCTGTTATAAGCATAGCGCCCCATAAGCTTAAGATCAGGCAGGATCTGATACTCAAGTTTGATATTGCCGAACATTCTCATCCGGTCAAATTTATCCTGCAGTTCGTAAGCGGCAAACCAGGGATTATCGTGAGCAGCATTAAAATTGCGTTGCTGTATATTCGGTTCCAGCCAATAATCTTTCAGATCATTGACATTAATATGAGGTGGTATCTGATAGATGGCCATGTATTGGGTCTCTCCCCCGTTTTTTAACGGGTAATTATCCGAATAGGGATTGGCAACATCAATGTTTGTAGACACCTTCACTTTGTTCGTGATATTGTACACGGCGGCGAGATTCACACCATTTCTTTGTAATTCCACACCGGGATACACGCCTGTTGCATCCAGATGAGTAATTCCAAGTCTGAAACTACCCCGGTCATAGGAACCACTCACACTTACATCATACACCTGTTCGGTGCCCGTTCTGAAATAATCCTGCAGAGAATTATCATAAAAAACCAGCGGCTTTTCTTCGCCGTCTGTATTCCATTGTACAGCCATTTCTCCTTCTTCCGGACCGTTCCATTGCTGATATGAGTTTTCATTAAGCACGCCGCTTATTCCCGAAGTAAATCTGCGCTGCAGATCAATGTACTTGTAGGGTACCGAAAGGGTAGAACCAATATTCACATCAACTCCAATACCTCTTTTTACTGATTTACCTGATTTGCTGGTAATTAAGATTACGCCGTTTCCTGCTCTGGAACCATAAAGCGCAGCAGCGCTCGGCCCTTTTAGCACCGTAACACTTTCTATGTTGTCCGGATTGATATCCTTCATCACCCGCTGATCCCCGGTAGGCACTCCGTCTATCACTACCAAAGGACTGTTATTTCCCGCAAGAGAAGAAAGCCCCCTTATGTTGACATAGGTGTCGCTGTTTATGTCATTGGACGTATTGGTAATCTTCACCCCCGACATCTTTGCCGTCAGCGCACCGAGCAGGTCCTTCTGAGGCACCTTATTCATCATATCTGAATTGACTTCACCCACGGAATAACCCAGGGCTTTCTTTTCACGTTTCAGACCCAATGCCGTAACCACCACCCTATCTAATCCAATAGCATCCTCTGTCATAACAACCTCCAGATTGGTCTGTCCGGTGAAATGAATCTCCTGAGTGGCCATCCCAACAGATGAGAAAGTCAGCACCGTATTTAACGGAACGCCAGGCAGCACAAAACGCCCGTCTTCTCCGGTTACGGTACCTTGTGCGGTTCCTTTTTTTACAATAGTAACACCTGATAACGGATCATTCTTACTGTCGGTAACCCTCCCGGTTACCGTCCGATCCTGAGCAAGTGAATAAGAAAGCGAAAACAGCAAAAGCAAGGTGGAGAAAGCAACTCCACATACGAATCGTTTTGGCAACATGATCATTGATTTTAAATTAATAGAAGGTTGAAGTTTTTACGAGTTCTAAAATCAAAAATTACAATTTTGCAATGGTATTTTTTTTTTAGCCAATCAAAATGTCCTTTTCCATTTTTTTAATGGCTAAAATTATTTTTTTTCAACACGCTCATTTTTATCTTACTTTACTTTCTTTTTTACAACCCTGATATTATAATACTACTTTATGGCCGACGTCATACCATCCCAACGTCTGCATTCCTTAGATGCACTTCGCGGATTTGACATGTTTTGGATTATGGGAGGAGAACGCATCTTTCATGCGCTCTCTAAAATAACCGATAACCCGTTTTGGAACGGTTTATCATTCCAGTTTTCCCATCCCGACTGGAACGGTTTCAGATTTTATGATTTGATTTTCCCGCTGTTCCTTTTTATCGCCGGCGTAGCTACTCCGTACTCTCTTGGCCGACGAATAGAAAAAGGATATTCAAAAAACGAACTCTTATGGCATGTCATCAAGCGGGGATTGATATTAGTCGTATTGGGCGTAATCTACAATAACGGATTAGTCATAAAGCCCCTTTCTGAAATACGCTTTCCCAGCGTATTAGGAAGAATCGGGCTGGCCTATATGTTTGCGAATATCATATTCCTGTACACCAAACAAAAAGGACAGATGATATGGGCCGGAGGGCTGTTATTGGGCTACTGGCTATTGCTTTTATTCACATCATCTCCCGGTCACGCACCCGGAGATCTAAGCCTGGAAGGGAACTTCGTTTCTTATGCCGACCGTCTGATTATACCCGGTCATTTATATGTAAATAATATGCACGATCCGGAAGGACTCGTTGCCACCTTACCCGCCATTGCTACAGGACTGTTGGGGATATTAACCGGTAATTTCCTGAAACATGGAACCATCGCCCCGGTCAAAAAATCCGGTCGCCTGTTTTTGGCAGGGATAGTATTCATAGCAGTATCGGCAATTTGGAATATCGTTTTCCCATACAACAAAAATCTATGGTCCAGTTCTTTCACGATGCTGGTTGGCGGGATAAGCATGGTTTTGTTATCCCTGTTTTATTATATCATAGATGCGAAAGGATATAAGAAGTGGTCCTTCTTCTTTGTCGTGATCGGGATGAACTCCATTTTAATTTATATGTCGGGACACTTCATTGACTGGAGATACAGCACAGAGTCTTTTTTTAAGTGGCTGATCCAACTGAGTGGCGAGCGCTATGGCATTCTGACGTTTGCCTGCTGCTATATTGCTGTAAAATGGACGTTCCTCTATATTTTATATAAGAAGAAGATGTTCCTGAAGGTGTAAGGAAAAGCCGTCTGGCTTTTTTAGCTACTCTTTTAAGTCACCTGGCTTCCCCTTTCAGGAACTGCAGTAAGACCTGTGCCTGGTTATGCTCTTCATCGTGCGCACTGTACAGCAGCGTTGTCTTTTTATGTTTACTCACCAAATCAATCAATTCTTTGGTCGTCGCGGATTTTTTTAGCTCATCCTTGTACTTCTTCTTAAACGCTTCCCATTTTTCGGGATCATGGTTAAACCATTTTCTTAACTCATTGGACGGACCGGCTTCCTTCAGCCAGATATCCAGATGTGCACTTTCTTTTTTAACGCCCCTAGGCCAAAGCCTGTCAACCAGAATTCTGAATCCATCGCTTTCGTCAGCAGGCTCGTAAATTCTTTTTATTTGTATTTGAGACATGGTATTTCGGTTTAATAGTTCATACCCCACTTACTGATGCAAAGTTACAGAAAGCCACACTTCTCAAAATGAAACTTTTGGGGCAGGGTACCATCGTCTCCCCGTTTACTTTCCTAAATACTTAAATAGGCCACGAGGTAATATAAAGCCCATCCGGCAATACCAATGATCATAATCCATACCCACGAAGGGATACTTTGGGGCGTTTCACTTCCTCTGATCATAAAGTTTTTCGCGTCTCCTTTTCCATAGGCATTAATCATCAGCGGCAATACGCCATCTACAATAGCATTTTCCCGAATACCTTCGATATCAATTGCCGGGCCGTTTCTCACTTCAAAAGGAATGATGCGGAGTCCTTCCTTTCCGCTGGGATCTTTACTTACGATCTTAAGCGTATGCTTCCCATCCACCAACTTCCGGGTATCCAACTCAAAGTTAACCGGCGAAGTAAGTCTGGCAACAGGCGCTACTTCATCATCCAGAAAAATAAATATGGTACTCTTTTCTTCCATATACAGCCCTTTATTCGTTCGTTAAAATAAACCGTTTAATATGGTCTCTTGACCTTTCACCAGGCCGAATCAGCCACTTAACGGAATAAAATAATGTAACCACTACTATAATAACCATCGTCCAGACTATCACATAATCCCATCTATCCTCCGGACCCGCGCCATGTGTAATCCCGCGTAGGACTTGCGGCTGCTGCTTTTCACAAACCGGGCAAGCGAAAGTAATCAGCGAGAGTACTGTCAACGTGAAACTTAGTAATATCCTTTTCATGACCTTCTGTTAATTATTTAATCAAAAATGAGCACCAGTTCAGTGTTCTTTAATGGAGAATCTTACTTAACGTCCGATTTCAGCGCTTCAATAATTTCCTTTATTTGCGCAGGAGTCACTTCTTTGGCCGAATTACCCCAGCTTGTTCTCTCATGGTTCATAATGGCCGCTATCTCTTCCGCACTCAGGTTATTATCGGTACCTATCGCCGGCATAGGCGGGAATCCTTCTTTTTCTCTCCCGTTGTAGCCGTGCAGGATGATGTCTACCATCGCTTCCGGATTATCATCCAAAACAATCTTACTTCCTTTTAGCGAAGGAAATGCTCCCTGCAGTCCTTCACCATTTGCCTGGTGGCAGCTCTGGCAGTTGACCGCATACAATGCCGCTCCGTCTAAAGCCGGAATTGTTCCATCGGCGGCTGGCAGCGCTTTCACCTCCCTCTTATATAAAAATTCCGGGGCAGGTCTGCCATCAGGCAGCGGAGCCTGTTTTAAGGACTGAAGATATGCCACTAAATGTAATGCCTGTTTGGTAGCCACTACCTTTCCGCTTTTCCCTTTCAAATATTCTGCCGGAACGTTAACTACCACATCGTCCTTCCCGGGGTTAGTTTTAAGTGTAAACATCCACGGATAAGCTGGCATTACGGATTCCTTTACCACAATTCTGGGGTTATACAGATGCACCAGATTCCACTCCAGGCTGGGCTGTCGGTTTCCGATATTTGTTAAATCAGGTCCCGTACGCTCTGTACCCATGAGGGTGGCCGTATTTCTCCAAAAATCCGTACGGTGCATATCAGCGTAATCCGCAGCAATACTGGGCCGGGGGCCCCAGGTTTTATCCATATCTACAATACGAACCTGTTGGGTATGGCAGGCTACGCAGCCATTGGCAATATACACCGCTTTACCTTTTACCGCGTCCTCGCTTAACGGTACCGCATTGGGTAGCGG
This sequence comes from Chitinophagaceae bacterium, assembly GCA_019454915.1. Lineage (GTDB taxonomy): Bacteria > Bacteroidota > Bacteroidia > Chitinophagales > Chitinophagaceae > Agriterribacter. The sequence continues at coordinate 4,339 of JACFNM010000006.1, read as the reverse complement.
AGCATTGTTTTTCTCATTGCGGAATGCAGGTAAAATCGCTACCAGGATGGTAAGTCCAACGAACAATAAGAAGGTAGCACTAAAAAGTTTTTTATAATTATCAAAGAATTCCATAATCACTTTCTATTTATAATCAATGAGTGCCCGCTGACGTTTGTGCCAGCTTTTCAAAGGCTGCCTCTTTTACATCTACTATTGCTTTTCCGCCTATCATCTTATATACGTTATAGACAAAGAATATGTGGGAAATCCACATTAAGCTGCCACCCACTGCCCTCCACAACCAGTAAGGTGCAGAAAATACGACACTGTCCAGGAATGGTTTCCCTTCCATCCACATTAATCCCTTTAATGTGCTTCCGTACATCAGCGGAACAGTATAAAATAACAAGCCAATCAGCGCAAACCAAAAATGCGCGCCTACCGTTATCTGCGGCGCTTCCTTGCCGGACAACCGGGGGATAATGGTATATACACCCGCCCACACAAAAAAGGTAATGATACCGTACATAGTAAGATGTGAATGAGCCACAGTAAAATCGGTAAAGTGCCACATCAGGTTGGTGGAACGGAAGGCCTCTGCCGTGCCCTGCAAAGAGCCGGTAAAATAAAAAATGATGCCTACAAGATAAAACGGAAGCGTATAGCTGTCTGAAATCTTGTGCCAGCCGCCTTTAAAGGTCAATATAAAATTCGTACTTCCTGCTACCACAGGGATTACCATGCCCACGCTGCCCACAATCGCCACTGTTTGCAACCACCAGGGAATAGAACTGAACACAAAGTGATGCGTCCCGATAAGCGTATAAAAAAGAATCTGTGTCCAGTAAGCTAATATGCCCAAACTATACGAGTAAATGGGTCGGTTTAATTGCTGGGGTAAGTAGTAATAGACCAGTCCCAGGGTCATCATCATGAACCACATGCCCACGCCCATGTGCATATAATATCCCTGCACAATTGTTTCACCCAACCCGTCCTGCCACCACGGAATATACGCCACAAGAGAGATGACCAAACCAAAGATCAATGCGGCTACAATATACCAGTTGGATATATATATTTCTTTAGTGGTTCGCCGGGCGATGGTTTTCAAAAAGTTGATCAGCGTCAGTACCAGTCCAATACCAAACAGCAGCATGATCGGCCAAATATACTCCCGGTATTCACCTCCGGCATTGTTAATCCCCGCCATCAGAGAAATGGAGCCCAGCAAGACGGCTGCATTAATCAGCCAAAGACTATACCATCCCATCTTAAAACTCACCAACTCACGGTTGCTTACCCGGGGCACCACATAATAGGCTAGTCCGAGCATACCCAGGGACGCCCAGCCCCAAAATACCGCATTGGTATGTACCGGACGTAAGCGGCCGAAGCTCAGCCAACTCAGATGATCGGCATCCGGTGCTACAAATTTTATCCCTACGTATTCTCCCACCGTAGTGCCGAATAACAACCAAAAAGTGGCGCATCCTATATACCACAATACCAGCTTAGCCAACCGTGGATCTACGTTCGGACGTTTTATCGCCTTCTTTTTTTGCGTTACCACCGGCAATCCGCTGTCGGTAGTAATGCTGGTGATGAGTCCCTTTTTGTCTTCCGCAGGGAGATTGCCTGACAGTTCAGAATGAGTCAGTTTAAAATCCAGGGCCTCTTTTCGCTTAATCAGATCACGGCGGGTATCGGCATCCGGTGAGTGGGAGAGATGCTGTGCCAACTCTTCCGCCCTTATAAGATTCAGTTGGTTTTTCTTTTGATTAATGAGTTTAAGTACCTTAAAAATCATAAACACAATACCTGCACCTATAGGAATAATGAGTAAGAATATGGTGATAATGATACCGGTTTCTCCTAAAACCGATCCTTTGCCACCCGAACGGTCCTGTGCGAACAACCCGAGACTGCTCAAAGACAGCAACAGAAACACGATCCCACTTTTAAGTGCCGTGTTATTGCCCCCGTTGGAAGATTCTGCCGAAGACGCATCGTCCTGTTTGCTATACTTCAAATAAGCCTCAATCTGATCACTGCTCAGGTCTTTCATATATTTGTCAAAGTCTGTCTCATTATTTCGATTCTTTAATCGTCTGTTCATTTTTACCATTTCCCGGATTTTAATTTTCAGATACCATATCCCCGCCAATAAAAAAAACACCAATACAAAAAGAAAAAGCAGTACCCCATTGAGATCCGTAAAATAATACGCCCGCTTTGCTTCACTTTGTGCATAAAGTGCATAGGAACTGAATAACCCCGCGGATAAAAACAGTCCCCTGATTAACTTAAGGCGATTTTTCCTTTTCATAGTAATTATCAAAAAAGTCAGGTTCTTTTCAGAAAAAATATCTTCTTTTCTAATTGTTCATTCAGCTCGTCCAGCCTGGTTGACTGCAGCATATTAAGAAGCGCTGTTTTTATTTTCTTGAAATCATGATGTATCGGACAGGGCATTTTTTCAGAGCACTCTTTTAATCCGAGTCCGCATTTTTTAAAAACTTCATCCCCGTCTATTGCGATGACAATATCCGCTAAGGTACAATTCATTCTCTTTTCATCAAGATAGAATCCGCCCGAAGGTCCTTTTTGAGACCGTATCAGGTCTTTTCGGGTAAGTCCCTGTAAAACTTTTGCTATAAAATATTCCGGTGAGTCCGTACCCTCTGCAATTTCTTTAATTCCCACTTTGGCACCATCTTTTGATTTCTGACCTACGTATATCATGGCGCGCAGCGCGTATTCACAAGTTTTCGAGAACATTGAGATTCAGTTAAGTCCTCAAAGTTATCACCAATTCACCAAATAAATGAATCAGGAAGAAAGAATGGGCGCTTCGGAGGCCGCCCGCCGCTGACTTATGTTCAATATCAATAGCCCGGTGAAGAGAAAAAGCGCAGCAATAAGAAGCAATTCATTTGTATAAGGAATGCTGGTATAACTGATCGCTCCCGCACCCTGAATAAAAAGGATCAGTTCATTCAGGAATATACCAATAATAAAAATAGTAAGACCCGCGATGGCTGTTTTATTGATCTTCATATACCGGTTGATCACAATGTATCCGAAAATAATCAGCGAGATCACTCCTAACAGAACCAGGTGCAGGTAACCGATTACAATAGAGCGGAAACCAAATGCAAGTTTACTCAGTGATGGAATAACCGAACCGGTTTGTAATAAAATTTTTATGGCTAATGCTATAGCCGAAAGCCCCACCAGCCATTTCCCTAACAAGGGAACCAACTGCTTCAACCGGGCGAGATGGGCCGTAACCGACCTGAACAGGAGAGCAAAACCGGCGATCTGGAAACAAACCGCGATGATTACCATAATATATATCCACCAGGGTATATGCAACCAAAGCGCCGATAAGAAATAGGCCGGAATACAGGAAATGGCAAAAAGCCAGAAAATAGTATTGTGCTGCTTCAACCGGATACCCCATGCGTGCAGCTTATGGATAAGTAATCCCGTACACGCAAAAAAGAACCAACCGTTATACTGAAAATGCAAAAAATAGTAGGAAGAGGCGAGATACTTGTCCGCGCTGGCCGTTCTCGTTATCATCATGATAGCCAGTGCAAAGGCGCCGACGGAAGATATTATATTAAAAAAGAGCGCCCCTTTAAACCAGGGATCCGCAGGACTTTTGTCGGCGCTGCGGTTCAGGTCTCTCCAGTAAACGAAGGCAAAAATATATGCGACAAAGATGGACAGTACGGAAAAACTGACTGAATACAAACCATAACCCTGAACCGGGAATGAGAATAACATCCCGTAAGCAGCCACCAGATTGGCTATCAGCAGAGGGGCATATTTCCTGAAAGGATTAATTTTCCCGTTATCAAGTCGCGTAACCAACAGCGCCATCAGAATCATGGTTACCCAACCCGTAAAAGCAAACTGTGAATGCGCATGCAGCATGTGCTTCTGATGTATAACCGGCAGCGAATAGGCAATTTTATACCGCAAAAGGAAACCGATAAAAGCTACAATCATTAAATTAAAAGCAGCCACTCTAAACCAGCCGTTTATACTTTTAATCATAAAGCGGAAATTTTTTGCAAAACAACAAACTTATCTGTCAGCAGGGTATGATTTGAGTCATATTTTTGATATGTACCTTTCCCTTGTCAATAGACAATACTTCCTTTTGTTCCAATTGCTTAATGGTACGAATAACGGTTTCTATCCGCAAACCCAGCATACAGGCTAACTGTTTGCGCGTTAACAGCAAACGGTTACGGTTAAAACATATATTCTTTTTATATTGGATAAGATAACTCAACAACATCATTAAACGATACTCGGGATTACAGTTAGCCAACATTTTAGC
>JACFNM010000452.1 GCA_019454915.1 Chitinophagaceae bacterium | reverse complement strand
CCCGTTCCCCACCATCTAATGTGTATCCATAGTCCGCTCCCAATTTCTTTAAGTCCGCCTTATCTACTCCCCTGCCTATTTCTTCATCCGGTGTGAACAATATTTTGATCTTCCCGTGTTTGATTTCAGGATGGGTTGTAAAGAAACGCACCATATCCATGATCACCGCTACTCCCGCTTTGTCATCAGCGCCCAGCAAAGTGGTACCCGAGGCGGTAACAATATCCTCACCCTTCTTCTTTTTCAGATAGGGGTGCTCGCTAACCCGAATGACTTGTTGACGGTCATCCGGCAGAACAATATCTTCTCCATTATAATTTTTATGGATGAGTGGCTTCACTCCTTTTCCGTCACAATCGGAAGAAGTGTCCACATGAGCACAAAAGCATATCACGGGCACTTTTTTATCTGTATTTGAGGAGATCGTAGCATACACATATCCAAAATCATCCATCTCCGCATCCTGAATCCCCATCTCATGAAGTTCCTTTACCAATATTTGTGAAAGATCCTTCTGTTTTTCCGTGGAAGGGAAGCTGCCGGAATGGGGATCCGACTGGGTGTCTATTTTCACATAACGAAGAAACCGCTCTAATACTGAAAAATCATAGTCTTTAAACATTACAACTTTTTTTATTTACCGGTTAATCGGGCAACACTATTCCTTACCGGGTACAAAAATAAAGGTTAATCCACGTATCCGCATTTTATAAGGTTTCAAAAGGTAATGGCATTGAATTAAGAAATATTCTATTATCTTGCCAGTACAAATCACAGCCCTTACTGTAAAACGAAAGGTCAATATCATGAAAAAACATCCTTTTCCCATCAACCGGACTTTAATTATCTTTTTTATTATAGCGCTGGTGTGGATAATCGTCACTGATTATGCCCTGTTTTACTTTGCCCGGAACCTGAGGGACTACCATAACCAGATTCTCATTAAAGAAATATTATTTATCGTCATTATTACCTCCGCTATATATTTTATCATACGCCGTAACCATGCTTTCTTTGAACAACGGCATGATGCCCTTAATTTCAGCTATGAAGAACTCGCGGTTATTATTCCTGAAACCAACCTCGGCATCGCGCGGCTTGGCTCTAAGGGAGAATTCCTTTATGTTAACCCATTTCTTTGTGCGCTTACAGGTTACCAGCCCTCGGATTTCCTGAACCGTCATTATTCGGTCTTTCTGAAACCGGAAGACAATAATGAAATCGCTTACTGGGACTCCCTGCTCATGCAGGGGAAATTACCGAGGATGAAAAACATAGCCTGCGTAACCTGTAAAAATGGCAATAAACTTATTTGTAATCTTTCTGTGATAACTTTTTTGATTAACTCCGATGTTGAAAAGCTAATCGTGATTGTTGAAAATATTACCAATAGCCGAAAGGAGCAGAAAATCCTGGAAGAGAGCCTCAAGCGATACCAGATACTGAGTATGTCCACCATGGAAGGGCTTTGGGATTATAATCTACTGACCGGACAACTCTATTACAATTCAAACATCAAGTTTTTATTCGGTTATGATGATGAGGAATTACAACCGGGATTTTCCTGGTGGAAAGACAATATTCATCCGGAAGATAAAGAGAAAATACTGGATAAGATGGAGGCTGCCCTGAAGATCAGCAGCGTATCCTCCACGCAAAATGAATACCGGTTCCGGTGTAAGGATGGCTCGTATAAAATTATCACCGATTTCTTTTCCATCTTAAGAGACAGCCTCGGGAATGCTTTCCGGGTGCTCGTATCTATGCACGACGTCACGGAACAGCGGCACCTTCAGCAACAATTGGCAGAAAAAGAAACCGTTTATCAAAGGCAATTGGCGAGGACGGTGCTGGATACCCAGGAAAACGAAAGAAAGAAACTGGCGGAAGAACTACATGATAATGTAAACCAATTATTAGGCGTTGCAAAACTATATATCGAACACGCTATTTCCAACGAACAGATCAGAGACGGGCTACTCAGGAAGAGTAATGAATATATAGACAAGGTGATTTCAGAACTAAGAACATTGTCAAAAACACTCGCGCCACCCCTGCTCGCTGAGCTGGGACTGGAACATTCGCTTAGCAGTATGGCTGAAACCATTGAGGAGGTGCAGCCCATCACGATACGCATTGACCTCGTTCAGTTTGACGAAAGCAAACTCTTAGAAGGGCAAAAGCTCATGCTTTACCGGGTGGTACAGGAACAACTGAATAATATCATTAAGCACGCCCAGGCCAGTGACGTAACCGTACACCTAGAACAAGTGGAAAATAAGGTGATGCTGACCATCACAGACGACGGCAAAGGAGCCGATCTTGCAAACGAGGATAACAAGGGTATAGGGCTAAGAAATATCCGCAACCGTATAGAGCTCTACCAGGGCACCATGAACCTGGAAACAGCCCCCGGCAAAGGTTTTATACTAAATGTGGAATTTGACCTGGAATAGCCTGTGTTTTCGGCTATGAACCCTCCAGTATTTCACTTAATTCGAGCCAGCGCAATTCTTTCGTATCTAAAAGCACAGCGATCTCCCCTATCCTTGCCGACAAGGTTTCCAGTTGTTCGTAAGGAAGTGTACCATCATTTAGCTTTCCGGTAATTGCTGCCTTTTCCTTTTCTAAGGCGTTTATTTCTTCCTGCAATATTTGAAACTCTCTCTTGTCCTTATAGCTGGGCTTTGCTTTCCGGGAATTGGGATTAGCAGAAGAAGCCTCCTGATCCACGCTTACCTCTTCCTCAGAAGCCCGCTTATCCGCCCGGGCATTTTTTTCATTTTCTTCCCTGGATTTTTCCCATAACCTGTATTGGGTATAATTTCCCGGAAAATCCCTGATAGCGCCCGCCCCCTCAAAAACAAACAAATGATCAGTAAGCCGGTCCATGAAATACCGGTCATGGGAAACGATCAACAGGCATCCCTGGTATTCACTCAAAAAATCTTCCAGCACGCTTAAGGTAGGAAGATCCAGGTCATTGGTAGGTTCATCCAGGATCAGGAAGTTGGGGTTCTTAA
>JACFNM010000451.1:379-3047 GCA_019454915.1 Chitinophagaceae bacterium | reverse complement strand
GAGTGTTATGGCTTCCGGCGGTGATTTCCAGATGGGTGCAAAACTAAGCGTTAAAGGATACGGCGCCGCAAAAACAGTCGACCTTGTATTAAAGAAAGAAGGGGAAGCAATAAATTATATCCCGGTTGAGTTGAAAGAAGAAAACCTTCGTATCATCTTAAAGCAGGTTGACCCGATGTCTAAAAAAGCGGATATAATAATATCCAAACTTTCCGGAAGTATGGCAGATGTACACGAGCATAAAGAAGTCCTTTCGATTTCGGCAAGCGTAAAACCGTTTGTAAGTCTTGTGTGGATAGGAACGGCGGTTCTCGTTATCGGCTTTTTCGTCTCAATGTTCAGACGGTTGGAAGATGCCGGGTAGAATTTGATTTACACAGAAAAGGGAGTTGACATAAAGGCTCCCTTTTTTTGTAGCTAAAAAAAAGTAAAACAAATCATGAACCTAATAGCCCGCAGCCCTTGAAAAGGAATCCCGCCCATTCAATTAACCATCTCTTTACTCTCTCTGTTTATTTTGTTAAAAGGTTGTAGTTTTATTAATGTAAAGCAGGTGTTATAATAATAGTAGAAAAGACTCAATTAACATGAATAATTTAGAAGGCAGTTCAAACAACCGGGACATCAAAACTATGAGTAATAAAAAAGAATTCAAATCGGTTAAAGAGTATTTAGATGCTCAACCGGAAAAAACAAGGAAAGCACTGCTCGAATTAAAAAAGTCTATTTTGAAAGTTGTGCCTAATGCTACCGAATTGCTTAATTACAATATCCCCGCGTATGCTCTTACAGATGGAGGTAAAAGAGAACAACAGATTATGATTGCAGGATATAAAAACCACGTTGGACTTTATCCTCACCCAACAACAATGGAAAAATTTGATATAGAACTAAAAAATTATAAAAAAGGGAAAGGCTCCGTCCAATTCCCATTAGACAAACCGCTTCCAAAGGACTTAATAGAAAGAATGGTAGAATACAGAAAGAATCTTGTAATGAAGGAAATCAAAAGATGAAAACAACACCCGAACATGATGAACGAATAGCACAAATGACATTTGCATCGGTATTTCCTCACTATCTCGCAAAAGTGGAGAAAAAGGGAAGAACGAAAGAAGAGTTGCATCAAGTAATTGGATGGCTAACGGGTTATGACGAAAAAAAGCTGCAAAAACTGATTGAAGAGAAAGTAACTTTTAGGCAATTCTTTCAGAACGCAACCTTAAATGCCAATGCTAATTTAATTACTGGTGTGATATGCGGTTACCGGGTAGAAGAAATTGAAAATCCGTTAACGCAAAAAGTAAGGTATTTAGACAAATTGGTAGATGAATTGGCAAAAGAACGTAGGATGGAGAAAATTTTGCGGGCTGTTAAAAGCGACTAAAACATCGCTCTAAATTTTTATTATCAATTTGCACCGGCGCGCCTAAAAAATTGTTACTATCTATAATCAGTATTGAAAACGGCAATTTATATATTAAACGATCGTTGATCTATTGCATTTATAAAAAAGAAAAACTAAATTAAAATAATAATTCAAATCAGTAACAAGCATGGACAATACAATGGAAGAAAACACACACACAACAGGCAAATGCCCTGTAACAGGCAGAACCTCTGCAGGGAGAGGCACTTCGAATAAGGACTGGTGGCCCAACCAGCTTAATCTCGGAATTCTGCATCAGCATCACCCTGCATCCAATCCGATGGATCCCGGGTTTAATTATAAAGAAGAGTTTAAGAAACTCGATTACTCTGCTCTGAAAAAAGATCTGTATAAATTAATGACCGACTCAAAAGAGTGGTGGCCTGCCGATTGGGGTCACTACGGCGGTTTGATGATACGTATGACCTGGCATAGCGCAGGCACTTACCGGACAGCCGACGGCAGAGGCGGAGGAGGAACCGGCAATCAGCGTTTTGCACCTATCAATAGTTGGCCCGATAATGCAAACCTTGACAAAGCCCGACGGCTTCTCTGGCCTATCAAACAGAAATACGGTAATAAAATTTCATGGGCAGACTTATTAATCTTAGCCGGAAACTGCGCTTTAGAGTCGATGGGATTTAAAACTTTCGGTTTCGGCGGCGGTCGGGAAGACATCTGGCAGCCCGAAGAAGATATTTACTGGGGTACAGAAGAGACGTGGCTTGGCGATAAACGTTACAGCGGCAATCGCGAACTTGAAAATCCGTTAGCCGCAGTTCAGATGGGACTTATTTATGTTAATCCCGAAGGTCCAAATGGCAACCCCGATCCGATAGCTTCGGGTAAAGACGTAAGGGAAACTTTTGCACGTATGGCGATGAACGATGAAGAAACCGTTGCACTCGTTGCAGGCGGACATACTTTCGGTAAAGCACACGGAGCCGGTGATCCCTCTTTAGTAGGACCCGAACCCGAAGCCGCACCAATAGAAGAGCAAGGTCTCGGCTGGATCAACAAATTTGGTACCGGAAAAGGTGTTGATACTACAACCAGCGGTATTGAAGGTGCGTGGAAACCGAATCCGACTAAATGGGATAATGGCTACTTCGATATGCTTTTCGGTTATGAGTGGGAACTTGTTAAGAGCCCTGCCGGAGCCTGGCAGTGGTTAGCAAAGGATGTTAAGGAAGAACATATGATTCCGGATGCTCACGATCCTTCCAAGAAACACAGACC
>JACFNM010000451.1:0-369 GCA_019454915.1 Chitinophagaceae bacterium | reverse complement strand
GCCGATCTGTCGCTTCGTTTTGATCCGATATATGAACCCATTTCACGCCGCTTCCAGAAAGATCCGCAGGCTTTTGCGGATGCTTTCGCAAGAGCATGGTTTAAACTGACTCATCGCGATATGGGACCCAAAGCTCTTTATTTAGGACCTGAAGTACCTGCTGAAGATTTGATCTGGCAGGATCCGATTCCCGCGGTAGATCATCTCCTTGTAGATGCCAAAGATATAGCTGATCTTAAAAACAAAATTATGAAATCCGGGCTTTCAATAGCAGAACTGGTTTATACCGCATGGGCGTCAGCTTCAACTTTCCGTGGTTCCGATAAGCGCGGAGGAGCTAACGGCGCACGCATCCGGCTTGCACCCCAG
>JACFNM010000005.1:18267-29286 GCA_019454915.1 Chitinophagaceae bacterium | reverse complement strand
TTTTTAAGAAACGATAGTGCCAAAAAATAAAAAAATTAAATATAAATTTGAGCCGCAAGGGAAAACAATTAATACCACCCTAAGCGAAAGCCATGCGACTGTTCACACTTATCCGGAGCACGGTTATATATATACAGAACTTATGACTTGCGGTGATATTGACACGAAGGAATTCATCACCGGAATGCTGGAACATTTCCAACCGGTGTTCGGTACATTGCGAATATTAGATAGGAGCTATGAGTAGCGATGGCAAAAATGGGACGCCCCCGGAAAGAGATTAATTTCGCGGAATTCGAGCGGCTGATGATGCTGTTGCCGACGGCATCGGAAACGGCAAGTTTTTTCGACGTTTCCACGGACACTCTGGAGCGGGCAATAAAAAGGCAGTACGGGAAGGAAGCTACATTTGCGGTGGTTCAAAAAAGGTTTGGCGAAAAGACAAAAATAAGTTTGCGGCGGAACATGATGCGAATGAGTGCAAAGAATGCCTCTATGGCTATATGGCTTTCGAAAAATATTTTAGGGTTCCGCGACCAGCCGTATCTGACAGAAGAGGAAGTAATGTTGGACGGGGTGATGATTGTGCCGGATGATAGTGAAGACGAGGGTGATGAAACGGTATAAAACGATAAAATACACCCCGCTTGCTTACCTGCGTGAATTCCATGCAGACCGGAATTCGCACCCACACCGTGCAATTATTACCGGTTACGGTGGTGGGAAAACTTATGCAGTTTGTATGGAAAATCTTATTGTCAGCGGGATAAACAAAGGTGTTCCGAATGTAATCATAGAGCCAACTTTCCAGATGGTGAAGGACATTTTGGAGCCGACAATGTTCAGCATCCTGGAAGCGAATGGGTTGAAACAGGACAGACATTTCTACTATAATAAGACCACTAAGAACTTTGTTTTCCCACTTTGGGGCGGTGTCCTATGGTTCCGCTCCGGCGACCGCCCTGAAAAATTGAAAGGTGCCAACTTGGGGATGGTTTCCATAGATGAACCGTTCATCCAGGATGTAGAGACATACAAGGTTGCAATTTCACGTTCCCGGCACCCCAGCGCAAAAGTTACGGGGGTCGTGCTTTCGGGGACGCCGGAAAAATTAAATTGGGGATACGACCTTATTCAAGATGGACGTGAAAATTACAAGGTGTACCAGGGGAGCACCTACGATAATATACACCTGAACAGCAGCTATGCTGAACGGTTGAAATCATCTTATGGTGAAAAAGAAGTCCGAGCTTATGTTTATGGGGAATTCGTAGATATGACCGAGGGCATCGTCTATTATGCTTTCAGCGATGAAAATATTATTCCAGATTATACACCGGTGGCTACACGCCCCTTAGAAATCTCCTGCGATTTCAACATAGACATCATGTGCTGGAATATTGGGCAGGAAGTTGGCGGGGTTGAATACACATTTGATTATGTGGAGATGACCGGAACAGCGAAGACTGAAATGATGTGCCAACTGCTGAAAGCGAAGCTCTATGCTGATTACGCCAATAATTACAGCGCCCTTGTGTTCTATGCAGACATTGCCGGAAGTGCAAATCGCCCCGAAGCGGCGTACTCGAACCTGGAGATTATCCGCAATCATTTCCCCGGCGCCCGGATAGAAACGAGGCACATCCAGAACATTGGGGACAGAGTGAGTGCAACAAACAGGATGTTCCAGGACTCCACCGGGAAACGGCGTGCTTATGTGGCACAAAAATGTAAGCGGTTGATAAACGACTACAAGCGTGTACATTGGGATCACTTGTTACGCAAAGGCACAGCCGGTGAATTGACGCATGCGAGTGATGGCGAGAGCTATAAGTTTTACGCAAAATATCCGCTGCTGGGTGCACCGGAAATAATAAGAAAATCAATACATACAGGAGTTTAGAATGATAGATATTACACGCACACTTCTCAATTCGTACGCCGGAGCGTACTCCAACATGCTCTTCGATTCCGAAGCCGAGCGCCTTGCAACTTACCGGCGCTTCACAGCAATGTACGAAAAGGATGCAGACGAGGTGTTGAAAATATTGAAACTTTTCTATCTTGATAGACCATTTTCTGCGGACACACTTAAGCGAATGCCTCTTGTTTATGACGACATAATAGAGAAAATATTGCAACGCAAAACCGCTGGGTTGATTGCCAAACCGCCGAGTATAGAATTAATTGCAGAGGCAACGGGCGAGGGGGCTGGGTTTGATATTACGCCTGTCCTAGAGGAACTTAATTTGTTTGTCGTTTTACAGGACGCACTGTTGAGAAGTGAATTTTATAACATAGTGATTTTGCAGCCCGTTTACAGAGATGGTGCAATCCAGGTTGATGTGATTACGCCGGACGAATGTTCTGTTCGCACGGGCGAAGATTATTTAAAAATTGCGGCAATAAGTGTCGCACGTGTGAACGCCGATGGTGAACTCTATACAAGCAGATGGACTGAGACAGAGCACAGCATCGTTGATGCCAACGGCGAGGACATACCGCCACCGGACAATCCACAGATGGTGAACCCTTACGGGCGGTTGCCGTTCGTTGTGTTCAGAAACAGGAACGGGCGTGACTTTTGGGGCGAGCCAAACTGGAGCCTCTATTACGAACAGCTAAGCTATCTGATGTCCAAAAACGATGCTCTGTTCGGCGAATATTTCCAGAAGTTTCCGATACTTTACGGCGTAAATTTTCCGTTGGCCGACAAACAAAAATTGGGGCCGGGGGACTATCTTGAAGCCACCAACTTACAGAACAACTTAGCGCAACCGCGGCTTGAAGTGTTGAACTTTCAAACCGATTGGGAAAACATCCGCGCCAATCAGCGAGCACGATTAGAGCAGTTCTATATCAATCAAGGGCTTCCAGCCAGTTCGTTCGCCACCGACCGCCAATCGCTTTCCGGCGATGCGAAGGCAATGGATGAAAAAGAGCTGGAAGAGAGCAGAGATCGCAAGCGTGCGTCTATAGTGCGAATGATTACAGAGCTGCTTGACACCGCCCGGACAGTATGGAACTACCACAAGGACAATGAAAGAATTCCGGAAGATGGTTTCAAATTTAGGGTGCAACTGAATGTCCAAAACGATCGAATAAGTCCATCGGAACTAAAGGCACTAAGGGAGATGCAAATCACCTACGGTATTGCAGACCCAATAACTTTCATCATGCAAGACCTAGATTTGACCCAGGACGAGGCGATTGCACATTACCAGAAAATACAGACAAGGATGCAGAAAATACAGCAGCAAGCGAAGAAGCCATCGCTGCTTGATTTTCTGAACCGCAAACAGGAACCAGAAGATGCCAGGTAACGATCCGAACATACGATTAGACCAATATTACGCAGACATCCAAAAAATAGAAGAGGCGTTCATTGCCAATGTTAAACGGCTCATTGCGGCGAAAAATATAGAGCTGGAAGAGCTATCGGAATTCCTCACCCAGTATGATTTTTTCGAGATGCTGGAAGAGCTGGGATACACAACAAAAGCATCGGAATTCATAGAAGATTGGGATGAAAAAGTAGTCAGGCTGCTGAATCTTAGCCACATAAAAGGTGTAGAGCAGGTTGCGAAGGTTAAGCTGTCTAATTTGGATTTTTTGCGCAAAGTTGAGCTTGATAAGATACTCAGACGGGGGCGTGATTATGCTGGGGATGTGCAAAGCGAATTAATGAAAGCACTTATAGGCGGACGCACTTTTGATGACATACGGGAAGCTGTGTTGCCACGAATACAAAAAGAGATGGTATTTTATCCCGCGTGGTTCAATTCCGCTCTGAACACAGCGTATTCCGAATATAATTCGTTGGGACTACAGACCGTAATGGAAGATATACCAGAAGCCCGATTTATTTTGCAGGGTCCGTTCGACGCCCGTACCCGCCCTGCATGCAGGCACGCCCTTGAGATACAGGATGAACACCCACAGGGATTCACGAAAGCTGAAATAAACAAGGGTGTGCTGGGAAAATACAAAACGAAAGAGGGCGAGCAGGTGTATGATATGACAAAGCGGGGCGGATTTAATTGCCGACATTATTTTGAGGCGAACACCGATTCCTGGGAGACAGGGAAGGCAACCGTAATTAAGGGGGGTGCAACTGAAAGCGGAAAGGAAATTTAACAATGGCTGTCGATTATTTCTTTGACCTACGCGGCGCCACCGGTGTGCTGTCAATTCCAAAGAGATTCTGGATTAAGTTGGGACAATGGATAATAAACACAGTCAGGCGGGAGACCCAGCAGGGGATCATGCAGACTGATGAACCATGGAAAGCGACTTATTCACAAAAATATAAGGAATTAAAAGCGAACAATTTCCGTGTTCCCGGAAAGACAAAAAAGGGCAAACCGACAATGGTAAGGATGGCACAATATCGTGGTGTTTCAATTGCATCTACGAACACTGCTTATGTCGATATGACCGCGACGGGACAAACATTACGCGGGTTCCAAATCGTGGAGACAACGGAAAATAGTGTCGTACTTAGTTACGCCGCCGCAGATATATGGAAAATAATTGGGAATCAGAAGCCCGGGCTTAACCGTAGGATAGTTGGATTGCGGGCGGCGAATAGAGATGCAGTTACGGACATGTTCGTGGAAATGGTAACGGATGAAACAATAAAGAAAATAGTAGGTAAAAAAGAAATACGCATAAAACTTTGAACAAATATAAAGGATTAATAAAATGTTAGAAGAAAACGAAAGCTTGCTGGAAGGCGCCCCGACGGATACTGTGGATACAGCACCGGTGGGTGAAGCAGCGGGAACAACTAACAGCAACATCAACTCCCGGCTGGAATATCTAGAAAATGAACTAAAAGATGTGATAAAGCAGCGGGACGAACTAAAAAAGAGAATTCGTAAGCAAGAAGAGGATGCTTTGCGCGAGCAGGGGAAATACAAGGAGCTTGCGGAAACGACAGGTGATAAATTAGTAACCGTAGAAAAGGAACGGGATGAACTATTGCAAGTGAAAGAAAAATATAATATATTGGAATCCCAAATTAGAGCGGATCTGCTAGAAAGATTGCCGGAAGCGAAACGGAAGTTTGCAGACGGATTCGATATAGCGAAGCTCCGTGAATATACCGAGCTGGAAGGCACGGCTGCAAAAGTTGGAACGGCGGATGCAGGTAGAACAGGACGGGGGTACTTAGACGCAAGCAAGGTAACTTATTCTGACTATCTCCGGTTCACACCGGAACAGAGGGAGATGTTTGCGGAACAGGCGCCCGAAAAATACAAAGAATTCGTACAACTAAAAGTTAGGAAATTGTAATGGCAACTACTGCTTTGACGGACATAAAATTTCAGTCCAACATTTTCAAGGAAGCGCTTTCAGCCGTTTTTTCGGATAAACTGCGTTTCTACAATGAGGTATTGCGCCCCGCTCCGGACGCAGTAATCTCTGCAAATGAAACGGGGCAATTTGTCTCATTACCGCAATACAGTCCAGTTTCCAGTCGCATGACAAGTATTGCGAGTGGTAACACACTCACACCTGGGAAGCTCACACAGACGAACGATAGAGCTGCATGGTTGGAACGCGAAATTGCGATTGCGAGCGAGGAAATTGTGAAAATTGTTTCTGCGAACGACCCGACGGAAGAGGTTGCGATACAGGCAGCCACCATATTGGCGCGTGAAGTGAATTATACCACCATTTCTGCACTCACCGGTATTTTTGCAGCCGCCCTGCTCGGGAGCCATGTTCACGATGATAGCGGGAACACGGTCTCATTAGAAGGACTGCAGGCGGCGAAATTCAAGCTGGGTGATTCCTTCGAAGATTTGACCCTTGCGATATGCAACAGTAAGGTCTATAACGACATGCTTACGAAAAAGATTGCAGTTGAAGCCGGCGCATCCACAGTTACGGTTGATAGCGGGCGAATCTTCACAGCTCTGGGAATGACCGTTGGGGCGGAGGATGCGCTTACCGCCGTGTCCTCCGTTTATAAAACTTATCTTGCGAAACCGGGTGCCATAATCTTTAAATTCCGCAACCGCCCCGCGCAAACATTCAGCGCTAAAAATGTAACAAGGGTTGACACCGGAACAGGTGTAATTGCAGATTTCGAGATTGCACGAGACCCGTTGAACAGCGGCGGTGTAGATACCATAATTATTAGGGCATCGTACCTCGTGCATCCAGTTGGACTCGCGTTCACCGACCAAACAACGAATCCATCTGATACAGACCTTGCAACCGGAGCCAATTGGACGAAGGTTGCGAGCGATGACAGGCAGATCGGGTTAATTCAGTACTTGACTAAGTAAGGAAGGAATGGGAAAAATGAATGCAATAAAAAAATTTTTATTTTTGGCAGTATTTCTCACTGCCGGGATTTATGCACAAAAAAGTGATTTACGACTTGTATTTGCGGACACGATTTCGAACAGCCAGACGAAAACGGGGTACATTGACCTTACAGGTCTCCCCCCGTATGATTCTGTTGGTGTCAGTGTCTTGCAGAGCGGGGCGGTCTCGATTAGCAAGGATTTAAGTTACGCGCTGGGTGTAATAACTTACCTTCCAAACATCGGCACCGGTTCGCAGCGTGTCTCATATTTCAACACAGGTAAGACAATCTCGCTTGCCGGAGACCAAACAACTACTGGAAGCGGAACAGCTTACGGGGTTTGTACGAAATATTTCAAACGGGACTCGCTCATGCAGCACAACCAATTGAAAATATCCCTGACAGCTAAGAGCACCGGCAACACGGTTGTGGTTGGGACACAGAAAGTTGCGGTTTTCTTAGTGGTCTTCCGAAAGGAGAATTAAGTATGGCAAAAGAAGTGAAACAAAGGCAGGGGGAAACTCCTGCCGATTTTTACCGTCTGAGTGAACATGCACAGCGGTACGGTTTTCGGGCAACGATAATAGACGGTACCCGTATTGCGGTTAGACCACGGAACAATTTCGTGCGCACAACAGAGACGGGACAGCATTACCCAGATATTACGGAACCGGCTCAAGGCTTGATTCTCTCCCTTGATGGACAGCGAATTATCTCCGCAACCGACGACGGGTTCACCGGTTTGACGCCAAAACAAGTGTATGAATTGGCGTCGAACGGGACGATTATCCTTAGCCGTGTGCGCCCGGAACATGGTGAAACTTTTCTGAATTACATCAAGGAAAACACCGGGACTCCTGGGGTTGATGAGTATTAAGCTATGGCTTTACATACGGGTTTGACTTACCGGAATGTTTTGGGGCGGGAGCCTGCACTGCAATCATTTGACCCAGCTTATGCCACCGCATTCGCTGGGTTGATTGCGGAAGCGAAGGTAGTGATTGACAATCGTCTCCGGGCGATGGGGCTGGATTTAAATAAAATTGGGATTAAAAATTATATATGGAACAACGACAATCCAAATGTTGGGGACCTGAATAAACACTACAATGGAGACTTCCCTTATACAGAGCCGAACACATTATTAATTGTAACGGGAATGTTGCCACCTGAGTACTCTGTGGGGGTAGAATTTAGCGGCAGGGCGGTTTTTTCGGAAGCTGAGATAACAGACCGTGTTTTTGGGGCAATTTTGCCATATATGGACCGGGACTTTTTTATAGAACTAAGTGGTGAGTATTTTGTAGAAAACCGGTTGCAAGTTTATCTCACTGACCCCGCAATATACATGGTGCACCTATACAAAAGCTTAGAGTTGATTTTCGAAAGCATAACCGCCGAGCCGGGTGATCTGTTCGAACAAAAAGCAGAGCGATACCGGCAATTATATGAACAGGAATTTGCGACGCTTGTAACCGTATATGATACCAACGGAGACGGGGTGGTGGATGGAGCAGATAATCTTAAGCAACTTAAACAGGTAAGGTTTACGAGGTAACGGTTTTGGCAGATTGGCAGACAGAACGGGCGGCTTTAGTTGGAAATTTACTTGCGAAGTTCTCCGGCTACAAAGAAATTGATAAAGATGTAACATCCACCGGGCAAATACCTATAGTACAAAAAGAGAAATACCTGCGATGCGAACTGATGGCGGGCAATGTTGATGATTTGACATCTGGGATGGTTTTGGGACGATACACGGTAAAAGTAACTTTGTACTTAATTGTCCAAAAGTTTGATTACGAAACATTTAAAAGTGATATTCTTAAAAATTTAAACATAATTTTGAATACATACAACTATAACCTCATCGACGGCGTGAGCTTCACAGCGGTTGAAAACCGACAGGCAGAGGCAAGTTTCACACTTGAGGTTGGGGCTAGTTCATAAAATAGGAGATAAAACAAAATGGCTGATTACATAGCGCGAAAAGCGAAAATAGGTTTTTGGCACAAATTAGATTTTGGGTCAACTGGGGATATTGGTGAAGGTACCACAACAACTGCAAATTACACATTGCTCATGGAGCCCGAAAAAATTGCGGGAAACAAACCGACGGTGAGCAGGGAAGAGTACCAGCTGACAAGTGCTCAGGGGCTAATTGCGGAGCGAGCCCGTTCGTTCACGGACGCACAAAGTAGCCTGCATCATGTCAAACTTGGTGGAGTTGCAATACGGGAACAGTTGCCGCTTTTGTTCTTTTTGGCACTTCTTAAAGCTGCTGAAACAGATTACACTGTCCCCAACCCCGATAATTACCAGCAGGTTTTCACATTTTTTGCCAAAGACAGTTTACCGGATTTCACGAATCCGTATGAACCAGAGGGGAACTCAAATCCAAATGTTTCGCCGCCGTTGGCGATAATAGCTATAGACGAGACGGGGACAACTGGGTCGGAGCTTGTTGATGTTTACAGTGATTGCATAGTGGACACGCTTGATTTTTCCGTGAACCCGAACGCACAGGGAACGGCAAGGTTCGCACAGGTTGATTGCACATTCGCAGCCGGGTACCACGATGGTTACCCAACAAGCGGGGATTTCACCTTTCCTACACCCCCGGCGGTTGTCCCATACAATAATCAGAATGCCTTTGCATTCTCCATCACGGATGCAATCACCTATTCGGGGTGTTTCAAGGAGTTCCGTCTAACCATAAATAATAATGTAACCTCGGACTGCAAAACAACGGGCGGGCGCCCCACAAATCTAAGGGTCTCGCCGGAAGCACAGATTGAATTTTCGTTGCCGTATAATTCAACGACACAGGCACTGAAGAATAAATTTGTCGAAGGCACTGAAGCCACTATAAAACTTAGTACGGGGACAACGGGACAATTGGGTTTTCTGGAAATAGAAGGAAAGGGTGCGCTGATAAATTTGGAGACGGCAATTGAGAATAATGTATGGGTTCTTAAGGGAACATTGAAATGCGAACAGCCGGCGAGCGGGGAAGCGCTGAAAGTTACTATGTGTTCGCTCACACAACTTATTGGTGTGGCATAAAATAGGGAGATTAGAATGAAACTTTTCTTAAGAGACAACGACCTCTCTGATTGGGTTAAGGTTGGTGAAGGTGTCGAGATAAAAATTGAATATCCGACACCACGTCAAGAGGCGGAACTGATGGCTAAGCTCTCAACTCTGCGATATATGGAGCCGGAAGAATCGGGG
Organism: Chitinophagaceae bacterium; assembly: GCA_019454915.1. Classification (GTDB taxonomy): domain Bacteria; phylum Bacteroidota; class Bacteroidia; order Chitinophagales; family Chitinophagaceae; genus Agriterribacter. The sequence continues at coordinate 19,730 of JACFNM010000005.1, read as the reverse complement.
CGGCTTGAGATAATTGCACAGTACTACGGTCTTCTAGTAAAATATTGTGTGAAAGATTGGCGGGGAATCACGGATGAAAGAACAGACGAGGAAGTGAAATGTAAATTGAACTATGAAGGCACCGAATTAGACGCACAGCTTTGGGGCGCTTTGATGGCGAACCCATTTCTTGCCGAAGCTTGGGGCGGCGAAATAAAACGGCAAATTGATTTTACGCCGATTGATAAAAAAAAATTAGTCTCTGCGGATACTTCTACTACCACGGAGACATCGAAAGCGGGACGGCGAAAGAGTACCCGCTGACTCTGACGGATACATATAGCGGGGAACAGGTTGTCCTGCAGACGCACGACGAATTCATAGAATGGTTCACCGCCGTATTTGAACAGGAAAAACAGGAATTCGAACAACGAAATGCAAAACAAAAATTCACAATCGAAACGACACTTGACAGATTTGGGCTTCTCAACCCCCGGGAAGGGGAGCCTGGAGTTGCACAATTTTTCGACCCCCGTTCCATCCAGCTTATCCAACTTTATGAATTTTACAAATTCAACCCCATCGCTTACGGCGATGGTATGGTTTGGCGTACCGCCGTTACAATATTGCGTCGATTCGAACCGCGAGGGGGGCTCTTCTAATGGCTGATACACGCGAAGTAACGGTCAAAATAACCGCTGATACGGCGCAGGCGGAAAGTGCGATAGAGCAATTCAAGGACACTACTAAAGGCGCCTCAAAGGCGATAGACGAACAGAAAGAGGCGGCGAAGAGGGCGAAAGCTGAACTGGATGCGTACAATAAAAGAGTGTCAGGTGGTGCATCGGCGATGCTCTCTTTCAACCAGACCATCCAGGACGCACCCTACGGGATAATGGGGGTTTCCAACAACATAACTCAATTTTCCCAACAATTCGCATATCTCTCAAAAGAAGCGGGGGGCGCAAAGGAAGCCCTAAAATTAATGGCACAAAGCCTCTCGGGACCGATGGGGGTTGTTTTTGCTATTTCTCTTGCGACTACAGCGTTGCAGATTTTCACAGGACAGGCACATACGGCGAAGGACGCTGTAGATGATGTGCAAACTGCTTTGCAGGGGGTATTGACACTTAAGAATCCGCTTGAAGCTTTTAAGGGCGGGTCAAATCTTCAAACTTTGCAAGCTTCGCAAAGCAAAACATTGGGGGCAATAAATACATACAAAGCTGCTTTAAGGAGGATTAATGAGGAAATTCTAAAAATTACTACGAATTTGTATGTATTTATTGCCCCACCGTGGGCAATGTCGGGCGCCGGTCCAGCAGCGAGAACAGCGAGAATTGAGCAATTAGAGGAACAGAAATTAAATATTGAGACTGAACTAAAAACCTACCAAACGGTTTATTCTGAAATCACAGCAAGCATAAACTCATTTAAGGAATTGCAGCGAATTGCGAATGTTCTGGACACCGTGGGGCTGACAC
>JACFNM010000005.1:9743-18167 GCA_019454915.1 Chitinophagaceae bacterium | reverse complement strand
TCATTTAAGGAATTGCAGCGAATTGCGAATGTTCTGGACACCGTGGGGCTGACACCGAAAACTAAGACACCGAAAACTACGACACCGAAAACTACGACACCGAAAACTACGACACCGAAAACTAAGGCGGAAGTACCATTAATTGAGCAGATACAAGAAGCAATAGAGACAAAAAAGCTTTTATATCAGTTGCCAGAACCGGAAGAGTTTACAAAATGGTTTACAGATTTAAACATGGCGATAGGGAAGACGAAGCCGGAGACCAAAGAGTTTAACAACCTTAAAAAATTTGAGATTTATTTAAATGATTATGCTAAATTGATAAATGAAATGAGGGGAATAATTGCAGAAGAAATACCACAGGCCCCTCTCCCAAAGTTAAACACGCAAATTGAATTGTTACCGGAAGTCCCAAAACCGAAAAAGTCGTCGGAACAACTTTTTGGGGAAGCAATGAAAGAATGGGATAAAAGGGACATAAAAGAAGCCAAAGAAAAAGCGCGCCTCTACAAAGATCTTTTCATTGACCCGTTCGTGCAAACCTTCAAATCTGAGTTTTCTAAGGCATGGCAATCTATATTCGGTGAAGCTCACTCGCTTCTAGAAAAGTTCCTTGCAAGTGTCAGCCAATCTCTGTTAGAGCTTGGTGCAAAAAATCTTGCATCTTCTTTGTTAGACTTTTTTGTTCCGGGGCTGGGCGCTTTAATTTCAGGTGTGGGTGATTTATTTTCCGGGGACAGCGCGAGACCGGTGACACAGATATGGATTGATGGTGATCTTGTGGCAACAGCGAAGACAGCAACAAGAACACGGGCGATATTGAGCAGGCAGGAGGCTTTGCGGTAAGATGTTAAGTTTGGCACAGACCCCGGGTGATGATAATAAAATTATATGGCTAATAGAGCTGGAGCTCTCCACCGGGGTGCAACGCTTTTGCTCCGGTGTGGGACGCAATTATGTAGCTTTGAGTGGGAAAGATTATCGGAATGCGTTGCAGAAAAATTCTCTTGCATTCCACGGGCAGAGCATCCCGGCGGATGAGATGGGTGGGATCGGCTCCCGTTTTGGGTTCACCTTCACACTTGTGAATTATGGCGCGTACACAATAGACTCTTTCATGCCAGCAGCCGCAGCTCCCGAAATATACTTAGCACCTTGCCGCTTGGGGTTCATCTGGGAAGGGGCGACTACACAGGCAGAAATTACATGGCTGTGCGATGCTTTCGTGGAAAATTACCAGTTTGACTCGGCGGGGTTCGCAATAGAGGCGGTGGAAAGAAATCTTGATTTTGATTTTCTACCCGTATGGAAAATCCAGAAGGAAACAGACGACAAGCACACTTATTTCCCACGCGCCCCGAAAGAATCCATTGGAAAATTTCTACCCATTGTTTACGGCGGTTTCGACCGGTACATTCCGGAACAGGGAAAATACCGGTTAACGCCCGCAATTTTGGTTGACATGCAGCGTCTCATTTTCATAGGGGCGGGACACGAATGCAAGCAGACCTTCTATGACCACGATGGAAAGCATAGAGTATTCAGACAGATAGATGGGAAGGAAAATTACCTTGAAATAGCACCGGTTGCCGGTGATACTGTGAACAATGTGAACGGGACAACTGTGCGATTGCTTACAACAGCGCCGAGAGCCGGGAGCTGGGTTGACGGTTTTGTTTATATTAGAAAACTTATCCCGGGGGCGTTTACGGATGTAACAGATTTGAGCCTGTTTCAAGAAGAAAATTATTCCACAAGTTTGACTTTAGTGAACAGCAAAAAATTGGGGTTCCAATTTGATTCGGGAATCACTCACGATTTTGGGAGCCCGAATATTGGTCTCACTGATATTGAGCTTGTAGTGCTTTGGAAGACCTCAGCACCGGGCGAGACCCGGGCGTTGAAAATTGAATTTTACAATGAATATAAAGCCGGTGGTGCTGGGTACACCGGTGCAACTGGATACGACACACAAGGTGATTTTGGGGCATACAAATTTACCCGTTACCAATTTGGGAATGTCGTGGACGGGAAGAGCAACAGTAACTTGCCATGGGACTGGGGTGAGTTATTAGGGCTGCAATGGGTGCTTACGAATGTTTCCGGAGATTCGCATGACCCGGGGGACATATTGATAAGAGAGATTTATCTGCAGCTTAATTACATTGTACTTTGGAAACTCACCCCCCAAAGATTCCCACGAACAACAACAGGGGGAAGTAGGCATTAATAGGACACGGAAATGGCATATTTGATGAGAGGTTGGTTAGCCAACAATGCAAAAATTGAACAGCAGCTAACGGATGAAAAAAAATTATATGAATTCACGGACGCATTTTTTCTGCAGGGTTTAATTTTTGGACGTTGGATACAGAAGACGGGTGCATTAAACCGGATGAACGGCTACTCAATCGGCGACATGATAGAGAACCCGGCGTATGTGATAGAGTCCATCCTGCGTGATTGGCTGTTCGTGGAACGGAACAGACGGATTGATACAAGTTCCAGTGCGACAAAAGCGGTTCTTGACGGTACTGTGAACGGGCGGGCGCTCACCGTGAAAATAGATGATTATTACAAATATGCAATTTGGCATAATCACAGTACGGGGTTCAAAACTTACATTGCGGGCTATGATGGCAGCACACAAGAAGTAATATTGGCGGATGCGGATATAAGTGGTGCTATGGCCGCCGGTGATTGGGTCACCATTACAAATATACAGGGGGATAATCTGATTGATACGGCAAGCTTCGATGTGGTGGGGAACACAACGAACGGAACCCGTGATGGGTATCAATTGGCACGGTATTTCACAGAAAGAGAATCCATGCGAGATATAATAGACAGTATCTGTCAAGATTTTCATCTGTTTTTGACAAAATCGGGGATGCGATACCGGCTTGCGTGCCTGGACAGAAAATCAGCAGTGGACGGTGTTTTCAGCAACCCGCTGAAACAAAACGGAGTCCCATTATTACAAGTTTGGTTGTCTCCGCTGGATTCGCTATATTCGCAATACAGTTTCAAGCACGGTGTCGATGGACGGTACGAAATGGTGTGTTCCCCTACGGGTTCCACATACGGGCTGGGAGCTACATACGAAGGTAAGTGTGCATCAGCTGAGATGAAATACCGGCAAGTTGGTCGTGAATATGGAAAAATATACGAAAACATCTATAACGGGATGGACTCAAAACCGACGACGGATACAACGATGCACCGGATTGCAAAAAGTACGATAGATTTCTACACGCAGCTCCGGGCGATGGTTGAGTATCAGGGTGATTTCAAAAATCACATAAAATACGAAGTTGGTGATCAAGTAAAAATTAATTATCCAACGTTGATTCCGGCGGGGTTGAACGATTGGGAATATTTTTTGATTTACGACAAATCGATTGAGGCGGTTAATGGGATTCCAACCGTACGATTTCGATTAATTCAAATTTAAAAACGGAGATAATATTATGGCATACGGCAAACAAATTTTTGTAACGACGACCGCTACAATTGATGTGCTTGCAGAAATTGGGACGGCGGGTGAATATGTGGAGATATTGGAAGATGGCACAACTTTCCATACTTATACCCCGGCTTCAACTACGATTAGCAAAATTAAGGATGCAGCTTCGGTTGGCAATAAACTTGCAGATGACACCACACCGGCGAACAGGTTCGTCTGGACAGCAGGACAGGTGGTGCGAATCCCGGTTGTTGCTCTGAAACTTGCAACGGGTTCTGTGTGTATATACAGCTCTCCAACGGAGGTGTGAAAATGGGTCTGCTGCTAAAATTAGGGCTTAGCCTTAACGGGATACGGAAAAAAGCATTAAGAATATTAGGTTTCCTTATCGATGACAGTGGTAACTACATTGTTGACGATAACGGCAAAAAAATAAAAGGAGATTTGTAAATGGCTGACGATGTAATAAATTACCGTGATTATGTTTCTGCCTTGCAAGAAAAGGAAGCTGTGGACGGGGACGATCTTCTCGCCGTTAGGACAGCGCTCGGTGCTCGAAAAATAAAAGCAAAACTTTTCAACATCGTACCACCGACTAACAACATCGGCAACCCAGGCGAAGAAGGTTTTGGAGTTGGGGTGTATCCCGATACACTGCCTGCAGGTATTGTTTCCTTAGAAGGAACCTTGAACAAGTCCAATCCGCAGTATGGTAACTATAAAGTTACTGTTGATAATTCGATAATGTGTTGGATTCCAAAGTTTTACTTTAAGATTTCGCATGGTGAGATTGCCAACATGACGGGCGACGGTACGGAAGTTACCGTTACCTGTACGAATGACCATAATTTCGTCAAAGTTGGTGAGAAAGTTTATATTGAAGGTGCAACGGGTTTTGCTCTTCCAAGTGGACAATATACCATTTCGGCGATAACCACTTCAAAAATTTTCAAGATTACTTCTAACTTCAACACCGGTACTTACACCGCAAATAGCGCTTATGTTTATAACTCCGTTCAAATACGGGGGACAAGGTGGTATGCTTCGGAAGCAGAAGCTAACCTTGACGGCTTCGTTCTTCATCGTGCATTTATAAATGCAGGGGCGGAGGTTGATGGATTTTTCGTCGATAAATACAAGTGGAGTCTAACTAATTACGCTGATGGTACGGCGGGGATTGCAAGCTCTATTGCTCTTTCGAATCCACTTAGCTCCTTTTCATCTCTTAAACGCACATCGGGGAACCCGTCGTATCCAGGCAGTTTTTCGAATTGTCTATCTAACGGACAGACACCGACCGATAGTTACGCCGGTGCATTTTCCGCTGCGAAATCACGGGGGAATGATTTCTGTGTTCCGCCCGTTTATGTTTATGGTGCACTATCACTTCTTTCAATGGCACACGGACAGGCATCATCGAATACAACATTTTGTGCTTGGTTTTTGGAATCCAGCGCCGGCGCTCGAGATAAGGTGTTCCCAAAGGGGAACAATAATTACGGTGCTGACATTTCTGATGCTGCATGTACTTTTGCAACATGTAATGATAGTTATTGGGGAACACAAAATCAAGCCCGAAAGAACGGTGGTGGGAGTACCTTTGCGAAGACCACACATAACGGTCAAGATTGCGGAGTGGCTGACCTGAACGGCAACTTATCTGAAATCGTAAGCGGGCTTACAAGTGGTGGTTATACAATACAATCAATCACCGGAATCACACGAGCAATAAATGCAGTATTTACGGTTGTTGGACATGGTTTTTCAACCGGGGATATAGTGAGTATTCAAGGGGGGTCCGAATCTTCAGAATGGAATAACTTGTTGAAATATAAGCATTTTCAAGTTTTAAAAATTGATAGTGATACTTTTAATTTAGGTTATAACGGGAATATTATCGATACAAGTGCTATAGGCACTGATTATACAATGGGATATTTCGCTGTAAAATCAGATACATATATTCTAAAAACGACGGCAAATGTAAAAATACTTACGGGCGGTGTCGGGGGCGTGACCGATAATTATTGCGATGAAGGAGCGCCAACTGCAAACTTTTTGAAAATCTATGATAAATTCACATTCCCGTTTATTCTAAATGTTGTAAGTGCTCGCTTTGGAAATGGAAGGAAACAGGTGCTGGATTGCACAACTGTTCACAACAACAGTTGGCAGCGTGCGTGTGCTGGAATACCATCTGTGCCTGTAAGTGGGAGTAATGTTGGTACGAATCTTTTCGGGACAGATAGTTTATACACATCAGTAGGTTTGAAATCAACCCCGGTTAGGGGCGGTGTGTGGGATTATTCAACAGCAGCGGGAGTTTGGTATTTTCATTTAAACCAAGTTGCAACCTCAAGCTCAATCACAATAACAGCCCGTTCATGTTTGTATGTTTAGAAAGGAAATGATATGAAATATTTTAGATTTACTAAAGTTGTCACAGATGTCACTACGCTTAATATTATCATTCCTGTCGGGGTTGAGACAGTGTATTACACCGATACACTTGTTGGAGTTGATATACCTGATTCTGTACCATTTCTTGCATTGCAACATGAAGAGTGCAATGTTACGGAGAAAACTTTTGTAGAGGTGGAAGAGGAGCTGAAAAGTTGCCGGATGTACAAAGATATAGACGAGATTGTAAAGAGAAAAATCCATGAGAAGTACTCATTGGAAGATGAAATAAAAATGTTGAAACTTGATAAAGAATCAACTGAGTATCAGGAATATGACGGATATGTTCAATCTTGCCGGGCTTACGGCAGGAACATGAAAATTGCGAAAGGATTAAGGCAAAATGGAGAAAGTTAAAAACGAACTGCTGATATTCGTTAAAAATAACGCCTGGGGAATAATAATTGCAATTGCCGTTTTTTTCTCCAACTACATCGTTCTTAGCTCTAAGACCGATGAGCAGGGGCGCTTGTTGGCGGAGCATGAAGCACGAATCCGAGCGATGGAATTGAAACAGGAGATGATAATGGAGAAATTGAAAAATATAGAAAAAAACACGAATTATTTTCGTGAATGGTTGGAAGAATAAAAAGGAGCATTAATTATGTATTTTGGACGAAAATTTATAGCGTTCCTTCTCTCATTGGCAATTTACACCTCTATAATGGTGGTTGCTCTGCTATATGCTACAATTACAGACCTTAGTGTTTTCTCACTCGCAATTGCCGGCTCCGTGACACAAATTGCGGGTATATACTACGCCGGGAATGTTTTAACGAAGAAAGTTCTGAATGACAACAGCAAAGACAACAAAGATTAGCTGGGTGGTTGCCGGTGTTTTTGCCCTTGCAGTAATTTATTTTGCTTTTATAAAACCGGCGCCGCCACCCACCATAAAAGAACGCACCGTTTATTTACCGGGGAAAACCGATACTTTGTTCATCCCCGGCGTGCCTGACACCATCACAAAATTTGTTCCATTCCCAGTTTATGTTTCCACCACACCGCCGGTTGAACAATTTGGCGCCGATAGTTCGCAGTACAAAATTGAGACACCAGAAGGCAGCAAGGCACAGGTTACTACTTTTCCGGCGACGGATTCCATTCGTGTTGAGATAGAGCCGGTGCAGATTTTAAGAGAAATCACCCGTATTGACACACTCAAGCTCACCACAGTAGATACAATCAGAGTTGAGACCATTACGGAAATTGAACAGCCATGGTATAATACATTCATGTTTGGCGCAATTACGACGGCGGTTCTTACAATTGGAGGTTTGTTGGCACTTTGAGCACTTTTATCCTTTTTTTTCTCGCCGGAATCCTTAACGGCGCAATGGACGAAATAAAATTCAACGCAAGCCATTTTGTATTTCAGACCGAGTGGTGGTTGGAACGGGGCTCCTGGATGCCACGCTTGCGAAGTTGGATTTTAAAACATGTTCTTACCTTCATAGCAGGCGGGTGGCACCTGATGAAATTTTGCATGGTTTGCGCAATTATTGCAGGTGTTCTACTTTACACCCCCGTTCTTGTATGGTGGTGGGACGCTGTTATTATTTATTTTTGTTTTAGCGCCGGTTTCATTATCGGATATTATTTCATTTGGAGAATACGGAAATGACACGAAAATTTAAGCGAATTACGGAATGCTACACTGATTTGAAATATGTTTTCGACCCGCTCCCAGCAGGCGAATATATTGTGCAAAAAACAAGCAAACAGGGCGGTAATTTCGTTCTGCATTGCACCCAGAGCTCTTCTGTGAAATATCTGCGACAGGTCTGGCAGAATGATAGACAGGGAGCAATTGCAACTATGTTCGCCGCCGATAAAGATGGGACTCTCTACCAGTTTTTCGAGGAAGATTATTGGGCGTACGCCTCTGCAATGGGTGCTGGGTACGACAAGCAGGCGATACAGTGCGAAATGGCGAATAAGGCATTCCTGAAATATACCGGCGGGCGGTATTACTGGATGGCCGGGGGGAAATGGGTGATATACGATGATGGCATGCCGTTCAAATCAGCGCAACCGTGGCAAGGGTACCAATTTTGGGATCCTTATCCGCCGGAGCAGGTGGAAACGGTTGCGAAACTAACTGCGTATATCCTCTACAATCACGGGATCCCCCTGGAATTCCATGCTGATTACCGGTATGAACGGGCGGTGGCACAGAAAAAAGGTGTGGTGCAACACAGCAACCTAAGTCTGCAGAGGTGCGACCCGGGACCGGCGTTCCCGTTCGCCGAATACGAAAAAAAAGCACGCGCGTACTTTTTGGAACTGTGTAATAAACATGGGTTCCCTATATATGGATAACAGCAAAACCTAATCACTCCAGAAAAAAACACACAAACTAACATCTATTTCGCATACTCTCCCTGCTACCTCAGACCCCGCTTACACACTTTTTGCTCCGTTAAGCGGGGTTTTTTTTATATTTTTTAGGGTAAAAATTTGGTACCTATTGCATCGTAATGTGAAAAAATGGTATA
>JACFNM010000005.1:0-9643 GCA_019454915.1 Chitinophagaceae bacterium | reverse complement strand
ATATACCTCACCCCCGAAGACCAGGCATATATAGAGGATGAGGCGTGGGACACCGACGCCGCGTGTGATTGGCTGTTCGTGGAACGGAACAGACGGATATGGGACACCGTCGCCGCCTGGATGACTGATAAATACCAGCCATACGGATACACCGCAGATCAGACAGCGTTCTGCCTAAGCAGCGACGAGACAGAGATATACATATCTCTCTGTGTGCGTGATGGAGGTAGGTATGGAACATCAGCGCAGGATGTGCACATTGCCACCCTGCGTAATTTACCAAAATTTGAATAAAAATCAGACGAGGACCTTTTCGAATGGATCGAAAATAACAGAGTCCCAGCTGAAATTTATCAATAAGCATTTTTTTTTTAGGGTAAAAATTTGGTACCTATTGCATCGTAATGTGAAAAAATGGTATATTTACGGTGTAAAAATTGTTAATTAAAACAAAAAAAACGGAGCAAAAAATGACACACACAAACAACAACAACAGCAGCAAAGTACCGGAATCGGTACGAACATTAATTGAGCTAGGATTCAAAGCCGCCTCCAAAAAGGAGATTGATTATTTTATCAATCTTCTTGCGACCGACCCAGCCCCACTTTTCAATAGCGAAAGCTATTGGGAAGACCTTTTCGGCGACACCCCAAAAATCGCAGAGGATATATACCTCACCCCCGAAGACCAGGCATATATAGAGGATGAGGCGTGGGACACCGCCGCCGCCTTTATGACTGCTAAATACCAGCCATACGGATACACCGCAGATCAGACACAGTTCTACCTAAGCAGCGACGAGACAGAGATATACATATCTCTCTGTGTGCATGATAGAGGTAGGTATGCATCAGCGCAGGATGTGCACATTGCCACCCTGCGTAATTTACCAAAATTTGAATAAAAAGAATAAAAAGGAGCAAATAAAATGAGAACGCAAAATCTTTCAGAATGGTGTTTCGAGGACTGTCGAACCCTCCAGATGGAGCAGGTGGACAGATTCCTAAACGGACAGATGAGTGAGACGGAACTGAAAAAGTTCCGTCTCTTAGCGGGTTCCAGTGTGGAGAACTTGGAGCTTTTGGTTGACCGTGCGCAAAATCCACCAATACCGCCTAGCATGGTAGAGGTGGAGAATAGACGGGACATGTTATCCCGTCTTCGCAGACTTGCGGAACACAGCAAGTTCATGGGAAACCTTAAGAAAAAATACAATGGCCCCCGCAAACCGGAATTCGCAGCGGGCCAAATATGGCAAGTAGAGGGGGACAAATACGGCGCCGACTTAAATCTGGCGCCAATAAATGTTCCCCCCTTAATTTACATTCCGTTTAGAAAAACGGAAACATTTGATGGGAACAAAGAAACTGAGCACATAGCATTTATGATGCTCAGTATAGAAGCTCAGTTTCAGTGGGAATCATGCTATACCTTCGGAATAAAAAATCCATACTTAGGAGTGCCATTTTTTGTGGCCACAAGAATCGGCGGTTATATCAGAACCGCGGATCTATCCCACTGTGTGGGTATAGTTTCCGAAAAAGAGGCGGATGAAATATTCGCCCTCTTTGCAAGCTACGAGCCGTACGATCTCCCGGATACATCTGCTGTGAATCAGGCACGACGGGGGAAATCACGTAGCGCGACAGCAGCCATTTACGAGGAATGGCTGATGAGAGACAGGGACATTGTCCAGGAAAGTTATAGATGTTTAGAAAACATTTTTATCGTTTAGGAGAAATGAAAAATGTTAAACATCAAACAAGAAAAAAATTACATTGTACTTACTGGGAGCGATTTCCAGGTATCAGAACTGCTGTTATACAGCCCCAACTTGCCGGGAAAATTTCTCGCGGTAAAAATCGGTCTTTTTGAAGGGCTTGATTTCACAACTATCAGCCTCGACAGATTCGCCGTGTACCGTGTCAGCGTCGCCGGCAAACTGCCATTTTTTATCGCTATTTTGGCAAGCGGCTGGGAGATTGTCTCTGAAACAGAAGCGCAACTATTAATAGAGATGTCAGAACCCACCATCATCCCGGCGGAATATAGAGATCCGCTCAGCGTTGAAATCGTGGAGCCACGCGATGCAGACGAAAGGGAAAGGGAACGGGAATTGCTTATAAAATTAGCGGAGACTTTCCGCAAGGAAAGCAGCATCCCAGCCGGGGATGAAAAATAGAAAGGAAAAAAGATGCAAATAACGAAAAAAGACATCCACGGTGTCGGGTTGACAATCGGGGATGTTGCGCGGATATTGCGTGTACACTACAATACAGTGTTGCGCGCTCTGAAAAAAGAAACAATTACAACAGGTAGAATCAGAAATCTGATAGCAGAAAGGAGAAAACAATGGAACTGATTATCTTAATTGTTGTTTTTTTCATTGGCACTCTGCTCGGTTTCATCACCTGTACGCTGTTCGTACACTGTGATGAATGGGACAGAATCGTAAAAGAGCAGGTTCTGAAAAAGGACATTCAAGACCTGCGAGACCGCAATCACGAATTGCAAAAATTATTAAACATTGCAAACAACGAATTAAAAAGTAGCGGGGTGAAAAATGGGTGATAATATTGGGAAATTCACATACATGGACTCCCGGTACTATTGGAAAGATGGTGTTGCTTATCCGTCTGTGACCACGATTCTAAGTGCGTATCCAAAGCCTTACCTAATAGAGTGGAGGGGGAACTTAGGGAACGAAGCGGCGGATAAGATAATGAAAGAAGCCGCTGAAAAAGGCAGCGCTGTTCATAGCGCCGTTGAGAAAGCACTCAGATACGGTGCGAAAATACGGTGGTACCAACCGGGTGAGCAATACGCCCCGTCGGACATCGTTGTTGACGACCAATTCACTTATATCTCAATCCTGAAAATAGCACGGTGGTTTGAAATCGTGCAACCTCGGGTGGTGAAAACTGAATTCGTAGTTTGGTCTCCAAAGTACGATTTCGCAGGCACGGTTGACTTGCTTGTGGAAATTGCGGGTGGCACATACGAAGTGAACGGTGCAAAACCGTTGGAACTGGAATCCGGATATTACATTGTCGATTTCAAAACGGGGCGCACCGTTGGTGCTGAAGCCAGGATGCAGCTGGGGGCTTATGCAGCCGCCTGTGAGAAAAAAGGGCTGAAAGGTGGACTTATCGTGCACACGCAATCGCAGAACCGAAAAGGGGTAGAAGGTTTGGGAACGACCCTTGTCGCGAACCTGCGTGAAGAGTTCGCACGGTTCAGAGCAGTGCAAACGGTCTGGAAAATGTACCAGAGCGCAAACCGCCCGGAGCCGGTGGAACTCCCGCTTGAAATTATTATTAAACACACACATAATCAAAAACAAAAAAACAGAAAGGAGAGCTAATATGGCTTTTCAAGAAGTTACCGCCGGGACAACGAACATAATGACCCCGGAAATGATAGATAAACCGTTTGAAGTCTTCTTTGTCGGAAGTGAAAAACGGGACACCCAGTACGGTGAACAGACGATTCACAAGTTTGTCACCAAAAAGGGCGCCGTGAAAACCGTTTACGGTTCGGGCGATTTGAACTTCAAACTCAAAGAAATTCCCGTAGGTGTTCTAGTTCGCATTACCTACAAAGGCAAGATGCAAGTTAAAACAAAACGGTTCGGCGAAAAAGAGATTCATGTCTGCGAGGTTCTCTATGACCCAGAACAAAAATTGTCTTTGGACGAACTAAGACGGTATGCAGTATCATCTTCGAACGCCGCAGCGATGGCATCCTACGAAGAAGATGATGACTTTGCAGAGCCAACTACACCCCACCCGGAAGCTGCGAAAAAGAGAATGGGAGAGGACGATGATTTGCCATTCTAAACCGAAATAACTTTACGGGCGTTTTCGAACGCTCGTATAATTTTTTTTAGAAAACCGAAAGGATAAAAAATATGCAAATAAAAGAAAGATTCCAGAAGTATAAATTTTTCCGTTACCGTCCCGATGAGAAAGATTCCATTTTTTGCGGTGTAAAAAATCCACTAAATGTAATTGGAATATTTTTCAAGCCGGGGCTGTTGGCATTGCAGCTCTCGGACACCGGCGATTTTCTCGCAGCGCAATCACCGGAGATTGCCATCCGGGAAGTCCCGTTCGAAGATGTCAGGGAAGAGGTTGAGAAAAGTCCCTATATGGAACGGGTACGACGGGAAGAATATGAAAACAAAACTATGAAAATAATAATTAATCTTTCTAATCACCCGTCATCAAGTTGGTCGGAAGCGCAAAAAGCTGGATGGGATGTGATAGACGACATCCAATTTCCGGCTGTTGAATTCGAAACCGATATCAAAGGCGAGGCGGTAAGAATCGTCGGGGAAATAGTCGATAAATATAGGTGCGAAGATTATAGGATGATAACCGTTATGGTTCAGGGACAGAGCGTTCTTACATTTGCAATCGTTCTCCGGTTGCTCCGTTTGGGGTTCCGTGTGGTGGCTGCTTATACAGAACGGAACACCACCGTGAACCCGGACGGGACAAAAACTGTTAAATTTGATTTCGGGGGGTGGCAAGATTATAGTTTATAATTTTGCCGCTCCCAGGGGGGGAGATGGTTATGTTATTGATTTAAAATATTGAGGTACAAAATTATAATGCAAAATTTTGCGGAACAGCTTCGCCGCGCCGGTATTTCCACCCTTCCGGTGCGACGGGACACAAAGGCGCCAACTGTCCCGGCGTTCAAACAATGGATGGAAAACCTGCCGACTAAAGAGGAAATAAAAAATTTCAAAGGGGACGGAATTGCAATTATCGGGGGCGCCGTCTCCGACGGTCTTGTCGTGCTCGATTTCGATAATCATTACGGGAACGCACACCGTGCGATGAAAGAGTGGGCGGCGATGCCGGAAGTGAAGGAGATTTTGGATCGCTATCCATTCTACTTAGAACGCACGCAAAGAGGTGGTTACCATTTTGCATTCCGTTGCCCGGATGAAAAAACACGTTCGACGAAGCTTGCCATGGAAAAAACACCGGAAGCGGGGAAATATGAGACGCTGATTGAAGTGAAGGCAGAGGGCGGATATTGTATAGTCGCACCCACTGCTGGGTACACAGCGTTGAAAGGCAGCTTGCTGAAATTACCGGTGCTGTCCCCAGAAGAGCGGGAGACGCTGCTGTCCCAGGCGCAGCTCTTCGATGAGAAACCACCGGAACCGAAAAAAATGAAATTGAAGCCCGTTTCTGGATTGCCCGCCGGACAAAGTTCCGGCTCGGTGTACGAAAAATTCAACCGTGAAGGGGCGGCGGAAATAGAGTCCCTGTTGGAACAGAACGGTTTCAACCTCTATAGAACTACAGACCAAAACAAATATTACACGCGCCCCGGAAAGACAAAAGGTGTCTCGATTTCATACAACGGCGTGTGCGTTTATTCATTTTCTTCGAATGCACACCCCTTTCCGTTTCAAACCGGTCTCTCAAATTTCGATACATTCGCCCTTCTGAAACACAACGGCGATGAAAAAGCTGCTGTGCGTGAATTGGCGGAAAAGTACAACCAAAAACTGCAAAGACCGGGAGCACAGAAGGCAGACCTAAGTGAGAACACAGTGAACGAACAGGGCAACATTCTCCCCCCAAATTTCTTCATAGAAACCGTTTATACCGAACGCGGCGGCGTAAAAAGAACCGTAGATTTCGCAAAATTCATTGATTTCCTACATGCAAGCGGGTACCGGAAGTTCCGGGAAGGGGACGACTTTATTTTTGTTCAGCTGCAAGACAACCTTGTGGAAATTGTTGAGGTTGATAAGATGCAAAATTTCACGCAAAAATACATTCTGGAACATTCGAACAAAGACACCGTGAATTTCCTAATCTCAATTGATTCTCTATGGAGCCGTACAAAATTGGGGTATTTGCAGGAATTACCAAATAAGTTCAACCGCGATACCCGGACAGAAGTCTGGATGTATTTTTTGAACAAAGCTTTGAAAATAACCGCCGACGGTTTTTTTGAATTTAAATATTCGCAACTCCCACTTCCGGTTTGGCGGAGACACTTATTACCGTACGAATGGGACAGGCGTATTTTGGGGTACGATGGTATGGGTGAATGGCACCGGTTCTGCGAAAATGTAGCCGGAACACCAGAAAATCTGTTACGCTTGCGGGTTGCACTCGGTTATCTCGCGAGCAACTACAAACAGCACTCACTTTCAAAAGCAATCATCTTCATCGATGGTGTAATCCCCCAAATTGCCACGGACGCAAATGGTGGCACCGGGAAATCGCTGCTGGGAAAATGGATCTCCCAATACTGCAATGCCTGCGTGATAGATGGACGAAAAATTGGTAGAGATGCAAACCTACAGTTCCTCTTTCAAGGAGTCTCGCCTGATACCAGGATAATTTTCATAGATGATGCCGACCCACAGTTCAATTTTCAATTCCTTTTTTCTGCAATCACTTCTGATATGACCGTGCGAAAATTATATGTGGGTGAATATGTCGTGCCATTCGAGCAGAGTCCGAAATTTCTGACAACGACAAATCACTCTATTCGTGGCACAGATGAATCTACGAACAGAAGGAAATTTGAAGTGCTGATTAGCAGCCACTACGGGGAGCACCACACACCCAGGGATGATTTTGGACACGATTTAATTTTCGATTGGAGCACCGAAGAATGGGAAGCAAGCCATTGTTTTCTAATTGGGAGCATTCAATTATTTCTGGAGCACGGGCTACCGGAGCACCAGATGGACGAGCACTCGGCGTTGAAAATTGCCATCTCTGAGACATCAAAAGAGTTCGTTGACTTCATGCTTGACGCGCTCCGGACGGGTGAAATTCGTAATAATGTGGAATTCGACCGCAAAGAACTATACCAAAAATTTACCGGCGAATTCGAAGGGACAAGCGATTTCAAGAGCTTGAGGTTGCGTTCGTTCACAGGCTGGATAATAAAATTTTGCCGTGTTTTCAGGCTTTATTATTCAGACAGGCGGTCGAATTCACAAAATCTCTCAAAAATATGGAATCTTAAAAATAATGTTCTTTTAGCGGAGATATTAGGGGAAAATGATGAAAGAAACCGCCTTTTTCCCCCCGATACCGCCTGATTTCGGTGAAACCGCCTGATTAGGCGGTATGCAGATTTTTTTGTAACTTATTATTTTATATATATGTTACAGCCACAAAAGGCGTTAAGGCGGTACTTCTATAGAAAGTTTTATAGAAAAATTTAAATATATATAAAAAAAAAGGGAGATGGTAGAAAAATGGTAGAACTCATATATATATATAGAAGGGTGTATCGTGCTTTTCCGCCTTAACGCCTGCAAGCGCTTGTAAGTTATTTGGATGAAAGGAGTTACGGCGATAACGTTTTAAAATTCCTTACCGCCTGCAAGCGCCTAATGTAGTTTTTTCGGATGGATGAGGCTGTAAGTTATTATAATTAAAGAGGTTAGAGATGAAAGAGAAAACGCCTGCATATTTCAGGGCAAAATTAGCCGGAACAGGGGAGTACGAACGGGATGAACGACAGGGAATACAGAACCCCCCGCCAACATGGAAACGGGGGCCAACTTGGGAAAAATATCGGGAAGAAAATCCACATCCGTATTTTGTATTTTTTGCGGACGGTGTACCGGTTGCTGAGGGACACTTTGCGCTTGCGACATTGCGTGCTCCTAGAGAAGATGGGAGCACGGTAATGACAAGATTCTATCGGGAGCATCAAAACGGGGAAATTTATATGAAAAACAAAAATTTACCATTTTAAAAAAAGGAGCATAAAAATGGAACTAAGACAATATCAAAAACAATTAGCGGAGCACGGAGCACGGATAGCACGGGAGCACGGTTTCGTATATTTGGCAATGGAGATGCGAGTCGGCAAAACCGCAATTAGTCTTGCAATTGCCAGGCAACTGAAAAAAGATGGGAACATATTATTCGTTAGCAAGAAAAAAGCACTTCCTTCAATCCAGGCGGACGCGGACGCAATGGAAGTCAAAAACATTACAATTACTAATTACGAACAGCTGTCCAAAATCACGGAGCACCCTGCGATTGTAGTGATAGACGAGGCGCATTCTATCGGGCAATATCCGAAACCGAATTTACGCTGCAGGGAGTTGCGGCGGATAATCAGCTCTGGGGAGACGACTGTGATTTACCTTTCAGGCACACCCACGCCGGAAACTTATTCGCAAATATATTTCCAGTTCTCAGTCCTGGGTGCGGTTTCACCCTTTTCGCATTACAAAAATTTCTACTATTGGGCTCGGGACTTTGTGGATATTAGGGAGAAGTATATTAACGGCTACAGGATAAAAGATTACTCGGGCGCCAAAATCGACAAGATAGAAAAGGTGTTGCGGCAATATCGTCTCACATACACGCAACAGGAAGCTGGGTTCTCAAGCGAAATTGAGGAAGAAATTGTAACGGTTAAAATGCCACACACATTGCAATGGCTGATTAAAAAAATTAAAATGGATGGCTACTATAAATTCAAAGATGGCACGGAGATAGTTGCGGATTCCGCTGTGAAGCTGATGGGAAAAATACACCAAATAAGCAGCGGCACAGTGATAACGGAGACGGGGGAGACGAAAATTCTCAGCACTTATAAAGCTGATTATATCAAAAAAATGTATGGAGACAAAAAGATTGCAATCTACTATAAGTTCATTGCAGAGGGCGAGATGCTCCGACAGGCATTCCCGGATGCCACCACTTCACCGGAAGAATTCAATGATTCGGAAGAGAGAAAAGTTTTCATATCGCAAATCCAGAGTGGGAGCATGGGAATTAATCTTAGTACGGCGGACATTCTGTTGTTTTTCAACATCGATTTTTCTGCAACCCAATATTATCAAGCCCGAGCCCGTTTGGGTGCAATGGACAGGGAGCATGCACAGTTGATACATTGGATATTTTCCGATGTGGGACTTGAAAAACAAGTTTACCGGGCCGTGCAAAAAAAGAAAAGTTATACAGTATCACATTACCGCCGGGAGAATCAGCGTGGTCAAAACAGAATCAGATTTGCAGCGGCAATGTATTGATTGGTTGCGCCGGGAGCATCCTGCTGTTTACGCTCGAAAAATAATAGTCGCGAACAGAGCCGGGACACCGGATTTATTAATGTGTATCCGGGGACGTTTCGTAGCGATCGAGTTCAAAACTGAGGGCGGCAAACAGACAGCGCTGCAAAAATATAATGAGCAGCAAATTAAACAAGCAGGTGGCAAGTATAGCATCGTAATGAATTTAGAAAAATTTAAATCGGAGATAGAAAAATGGCAAAAAGAGAATATAAAATAACAACAAACGGTGTTCCGAGCATAAATCCGGAGCGCGTAAAAAAAATGTGTTTTGAAGAGCTGGATGAATTAGGCTTCATCAATTGGCGCAAAGTCCGGGACAACGAAATGAGATTCGCCGTACACGAAAAAATTAGAGCAGGCGCAACTGTGGTGGATGCTGTTGAGCGGACTGCAGAGGAATTTTTTTGTTCAGTTGATTTGGTTCGGTTGACCCGGTACAGAAAGTAGTTGTTTTTTACATTTTGTGTAGTTATATTTGCGAAAATTAAAGGAATATTATGATTGGGTGCTTTTATAAGAAAATGTGGTAAAATATTTGTAGTTAATTTGAATTG
>JACFNM010000450.1 GCA_019454915.1 Chitinophagaceae bacterium | reverse complement strand
TGATCCCCTATCTGATTATGAGTTTGGGTATCTGGGCATTATATTGGGGATTCACCTTTTGGTTCAGGATTCCGGTAAATGAGAATCTGGGTTCTCTCACGCTAATCGCCGGTGTTTTTGTACTGGCAGTCAGTTTCATCGGAATTTTGGTGAGTATTCTCCTACCCGATCAGCTAAAGGCGACTGAAGTACTGATGGTTATTGCCACACCCAGCTTTATTCTGAGCGGGTTTACCTGGCCGTTGAGTCAGATGCCGGTGTGGGTACAGCATATCGCATCAGGCATACCGCTGACCCACTTTCTGAAAGCCTTCAGGGTACTTTTGGTAGAGGGGGGAAACCTGGCACAAACCTTTTCTTCAGTAATGGCGATGGTATGGATAGGCGTGGTGTGTGCAATGGCTTCCGTGATTGCGCTGTATTTTAAGAGAAGGAAGGTGAAGAAAAAATTTGCGTATTAGTTTATTGTAAATTCTGTGATGGACAAAGAATAACTAACTCAAATTATTTTTATCTGCTTTAATGTACCATGCTGCGATGCCGTTGTTGGACGTTTTCACACAATCAGTACAATAACCCACACAGAATCGGATATGAGCCTGCCTTTGTAACCAAAGTGTCCTTCCGTTTAAAGAAATACAGCTAATTTTGTCAAATTTTTGGAATTTATGATTATCAGACAAGCCGATGGCATCAAATGTCTGGAATTGAAAAAAAGAAAATATTATGGATAATGCTACAACAGAGAAAGTATCATGCCTGATCATTGGTTCGGGCCCTGCGGGTTATACAGCAGCCATTTATGCCGCACGGGCGAACCTGAAACCGCTTCTTTACCAGGGTATCCAACCGGGAGGACAGCTAACCATTACCACCGACGTGGAAAACTATCCGGGCTACCCCGACGGCATTAAGGGACCGGAAATGATGGTTGATTTTGAAAAACAGGCTGCGAGGATGGGCACGGAAATCCGCTTTGGCGTTGCTACAAAAGTTGACTTTACGGGTCCCTTACACAAGGTCTGGTTCGACGATGACAAGATAATCGAAAGTCCGGCAATCATCATTGCTACGGGTGCATCGGCGAAATGGCTGGGATTAGAGAGTGAACAAAGGCTAAATGGCTTTGGCGTGAGCGCCTGTGCCGTTTGTGACGGATTTTTCTTTCGTGGAAAAGAAGTGGCTATTGTAGGTGCGGGAGATACAGCTGCTGAGGAAGCGTTGTATCTTTCCAAACTATGTACCACGGTACACATGATTGTGCGTCGCGATGAGATGAGAGCTTCTAAAATAATGCAGGACAGGGTCTTCAAAACACCCAATATCAAAATCTACTGGAATACGGTTACGGAAGAAGTCATAGGAGAAAACAAAACCGAAGCAATACGGGTTAAAAATGTCAAGACCGGCGAAAGCCAGAGGATTGCGGTTGACGGATTTTTTGTCGCCATCGGGCACGAACCCAACTCGTCTATCTTTAAAGGATGGCTCGATATGGATGATGCCGGCTATCTGATTACCACCCCCGGAAGTTCCAAAACCAGTATTCCGGGCGTTTTTGCAGCTGGTGATGTGCAGGATAAAACCTACCGCCAGGCCGTTACTGCCGCAGGGTCGGGCTGTATGGCGGCCATTGATGCGGAGCGATATCTCGGTGAAAAAGAACTCGCGTAGCGGTTTCCTTACCCTGAACAAGGAATAATTCAGGCGTTGTGGTAATACATGCCCTGGTAAATATGCTTAGTTATTAAGGAATCCACAGATGATTAAAATCGCATTACATCAGTTGAAGTTTCACGCCTACCATGGATTATACAAGGAGGAAAGAACTGCCGGCAATGATTTTGAAATAAACCTGACCGTGTCGTTTGATGAACCTTCAAGCCGGATTACCAAACTGGAAGACACCATCAATTATGCCCAGCTATATGAACTGGTGAAGGATCGCATGGCGATTCCTGAGCCGCTGCTCGAAACCCTGGTGATGGATATTGCCCGTCAGATTAAGGAGAAGTTTGCGCGTGTGCGTGAAATTGATATATCCATCCGAAAAATGAAAATACCCCTCATCAACTTTTTAGGCGAGGCCAGTGTTTCCTTTCATAAACAATATGACGTCATCACCTGAACCTAAAATGCTGTATCGCGTATGAAATACCTCATCCTGTTATTTGCCGGCTTTTCTTCATTCCTCTATACCTATGCGCAGGACATGTCGCCTCTTCTTTCCGAAGCGGCTAAACTGGAAAAGGATTTAAAAGAAAAAGAAGCCTTGGATGTCTATCAATCCATCTTAAAAATTCAACCGGGACAAATTGATGCACTTTGCAAATCAGCGGAGCTGACCGCCAGGATCGGCGACCGGCTCAAAACGAAAGAACAAAAGAGCGCCTATTTCAAAACTGCAAAGTCGTTTGCGGAAAAGGCGTTAAACCAAAAACAAAACGTTGCCGAGGCTTATTATGTGATGGCTTACACCGATTTAAAATTGGCTTCTGTCTCTAAGGCTAAGGAAAAAGCAGGCTACCTGCGCGATGTAAAATTCTTAACCGACTCCGCATTGCTCTATAACCCTAACCACGCGGGCGCCTTATACCTGCTTGGGAAATGGAATATAGAAACCCTGAACTTAAACATGGCGGAAAAGGCGGCTA
Source organism: Chitinophagaceae bacterium (assembly GCA_019454915.1). GTDB lineage: Bacteria > Bacteroidota > Bacteroidia > Chitinophagales > Chitinophagaceae > Agriterribacter. The sequence continues at coordinate 401 of JACFNM010000450.1, read as the reverse complement.
TCAAAGTCATATTCGGCGGAATGCCGCCGGCCAGTTTAGAAAAGGCTATAGAAGAATTTGAAAAATCACGCAGCGCCAACCAGTGGATGGTCATTACTTACCTGGATCTGGCAAAAGCTTATGTACAGAACCATGAGACAGGCAAGGCGATTGATGTATTAAAGAAAATGGTCAGGATGCCGCCGCGAACGGAGGATGATGAAGACTTGAAAGCGGAAGGGAGAGCGCTGCTGGCTTCCCTGCAATGATTGTCATCGCTCTACGTATATTGGAGGAAAAAAATAGCGAACTAAACTACTTTTTTCAACATTATAACGAAACGTAAACGAGTCATGCAATTAACTTATAGTTAAGTATCTTGCCTCCGCACGAAATAATTAAAAATCACATCATGAAGAAAA
>JACFNM010000449.1:1609-3056 GCA_019454915.1 Chitinophagaceae bacterium | reverse complement strand
ATCAGAAATACTTAATGTGCCGGTAGGCTCATAAATGGCTATTTGGGCGGCAATAGGGTTTATTACTTTTTCAGAAACCTGTGTGGAATTGTAGCCAAAGCTGCTCCGTATAGATAAGCCCTTTGCTATCTTGTATTCCATCTGTAGATTGCTCAGAAGGTTGTCTGTAACTGCATCGTATTTTTGCTTTAAATAGCTGAACGGGTTCGAAAAGTAATAACCCGCTTCTTCCCAATTTAATTTTCCATCGGCAGTATACAACGGGGGCGCATTGGGTGGAATGGAAAGGAACGATGAGATAGAAGTATTAAAAAGATTATTCTTTGCATTGGAATAGATTGATACCAACCTGGCAACAAACTTTTTATCCCTGCTTGAATAGTTGATATTATTGGTAAAGGATATTTTGTTTGACCCCATATCTCCAAGAAATACCGTACCTTCCTTATTATAGCCGGCACTTAAAAAAAGCTGGATACTTTCATTACCTCCGGAAAGCCCAACTTGCCCATTATAGGTATGGGCAGTATTGCCCAGCATCATTTTACTGAAATTGGTTTCCCTTGTGGTATCCCACTTGAACAAATCAGGGGCATACCCAGGCTGAGACGGATTATTGTTCGGCACAAATCCATCATTGGCAATAGCCTCTCTGCGCATTTCAATGTACTCCTGTATATTCAGCATTTCCGGCAGCCTTGATGCTTTGCTCCACCCTGTATAAAAGTTTGCAAATGCCTTGCTCTTTCCCGCACTTCCTCTTTTTGTGGTAATTAAAACAACACCATTCGCGCCTCTGCTCCCATATATGGCAGTTGCATCGGCGTCTTTCAGTACTTCTATGCTTTCGATATCAAGCGGATTGATACTGGCTATGGGGCTAAGACCTGTTGTGTAACTCGTTGTTAAGATCGAATACTGGAGATTAATGTTTTGATTATTCGCCGCAAGTGGCACGCCGTCTACAATAATCAGCGGTACCGATCCCTGGGCAAGGGAGTTTTGCCCGCGGATTTGTATCCTAATGCTGCTACCGGGTATCCCACTTGACTGCGTTACTACCAGCCCAGGCACTTTTCCATGGAGTGTTGCCAGTGGGTCACTGACCGGTTGTTGCGCAATTTCTTCGCTACTGACTTTACTTATATTCCCGGTGTTAAATCTGCGAGATGTTTTTCCGTATGCCATTATCACTGTTTCGTCAAGCATACTAATGGATTGTTTCATTACAACGGTAATGAAAGACTTTTTTCGCACGGCAATCTCCTCTTTGTTATATCCTACACTTGTAAATATTAATACTTCATTTTCGGGGATATCCTGAAGGATAAATTCTCCATTTTCATTTGTATAGGTACCTTTTTTCGATTTAACAGCGGATATGGATATCCTTAAAAGGCCATCTCCATTTTCTCCCACTACCTTACCCGATACGGTTATAGTGGTA
>JACFNM010000449.1:0-1599 GCA_019454915.1 Chitinophagaceae bacterium | reverse complement strand
GGTATCCCCCGGAGGAATATTGCTGTCTGGCCTGTCGAGAACGATCACATATCTATCTTCAATGGTATAAGATACCGGCTGATCCAGAAAACAGGAGTTCAGCGCGTCTTTTAAGGGTGCGCTTTTAAGCTGGATGGTGATACGGTTCGTGTGCTTTAGCTGGGCTCTGGTGTAGATAAAAGAGTAGCCGGTCTGCCTGGTTATTTCCTTTAGAGCCTTTTCTAACGGCTCATTCTTGAGGTTGAGTGTAACTGCTTCCTGTCCATAACTGATTTTGGCGGTTACCTGCACGGCGCTAAAGAGTGCAAAAATGAAAAACAGCCTCATAAGCAAGAAGGTTAGATATTTTCGGACACAAATGCGTATTTGCATACTTTTGCATTGTTGGGTTTATTAAATACAGTTGTTTGCGCAATTGATTTAGGGTTGATCCAACGCTTTGCCGGAGGTGCTCGTAACACTTCCGGTTCTGTTTGGTATCAACCGGCGCCGGGTTTAGCCATCAGGGTAATACATAAATGATATTATTTTCAGTTTTAAATTTTACATACCCATTCAGTTCAAGCAGGTGGAGCAGTTTTTCTAATGGCTCACTTCTACTTATAGTGGCATTGAACTGTTGCTTGATATTACCCCGATACACAATTTCCGCATTGTACCATCGCGCCGCCTGGCTCATTATTTTTTCAATAGATGCGTCATGGAATATGACGTTTACAGCATTTCCCTCAATAACTGCCTGCATACCGGGAAATAGTACCGTTTTATTATGGTCGCTTTCCACAACAACTTTACCCTCGGCAAGCGTTATTGCTTTATCTTTTTCTTCGGGGTAGGACTGAATGTTAAAACGGGTACCTAATACCGTAACTGTGTTGCTATCCGCGAGAAGCACCTTAAATGGACTTTTTGTATCATGCGCTACCTCAAAATAAGCTTCCCCCTGCAGTTCAACTTTACGCTCGCCTTCCCCAAAAGCTACGGGATAGCGCAAAGTACTTTCCGCGTTCAACCACACCTGGGTATTGTCGCTCAGCGTTACCCGGAATTGCCCCCCCGCAGGGATGTTGAGCGTGTGTATTGCATCGTTCTGCTCCCTTTTATCCAAACCCGTTTCGTATATGAGGGCACTATCGTCTTTTTTGACGATATTCAATGACAGGCTATCCGAAAGTATTCCGTTTTTTGCATGTGCTACATCAATAACCGAACCATCGGGTAGCGTGAGTGTGGCCTTATTTCCTCCGGGCTGCAATACATCCTTTGTCGCGGTTTCCGATACAGCATTGGAGACGGAAGACGAATCTCCTGCACGCCAAAGTAAGAACAAAGCTAACACTAATATGGTGACAGCGGCGGTACTCACCCACGCTATTACTATCTTCCTCCCGTTCGGCTTTTCAAACTTCCCTCCTTGCTGTAGTTCGTTGAAGATCCGTTCAGACTGTACCCTTTCCATCATCGCCAGATTAGCTTCCATATTTCTTTCGTCTGTGAGATCTTCGAACAATTTCATGTTCCTGTCGCTTTCGTTTACCCAATCGTCCAGCTCTTTATGTTCGGCTATATTGAGCGTATTGCGGATATAACCCGCAATAA
>JACFNM010000448.1 GCA_019454915.1 Chitinophagaceae bacterium | reverse complement strand
CATAACGGGTAAGGTCTGCATTCGACTTCATATTCATTTTTTCCAGTATTCTTGCACGATAAGTGCTAACTGTGGTAACACTCAAAGAAAGTTGGTCGGCAATATCAGAGACGTTAGCCCCTCCCGCGATGAGCTTAAAAACATCAAATTCCCTGTCTGAAAGTTTGTCATGAAGATTAAGCTCTTCGGTATTGGTACCAATCGCTTCCGCCAGTTTCTCTGCGACGGCCGGGGTAATGAATTTCTTTCCCAGCAGGACAGCCCGGATCGCCTTGATAATATCCTCATGCACGTTGTCCTTGCCCAGATAACCCGAAGCGCCGGCTCTAATAACCCTGAGCGCGTACTGATCTTCGGGATACATGCTCATGATCAATACCGGCAAATTTGGATAAGACTGCTTTATCTGGTGTAACGCGTCCAAACCACTACGACCCGGCATATTCAGATCACAAATCACCATATCCCACTCTGCACCAAATAATTTAGACATGAGCTCCTCGGCATCCTTGGCGCCTGCTAACTCAGCAGTGGGATACTCCTCCCTGATGATTTGCTTCAATCCTTTGCGTACAACCGCATGATCGTCGGCAATAAGAATCCGCATCATAAAACTCGGTTTTTCGGATTTAGATAATCTTGTTACCCATCATGCACCTCTCGCTTAGGTAACAGCCTGAAAATTACGTAAAAACAAAATAACTTTTATGTTATTCTATGACTTATTAGAAAAACCAGGTAGAAATACGCTTGGTTCAGTCATTCTCTTAAGTGCAAACAATTAGAGGAAGAACAAGAATGAATCTTCTGCTATGCACCCCCCTCCCAGAAAACTTCAATTAGCCTATCCTTTGATGGATTCAAAATTCCTATGCATGTAGGCACCGTGTTAGGTTAATGTTAAAACAACAGGTACGCGTTAAACTATTTCCGGCTTTGTCCGTATATACAATGAAAATCAAAAATCACAAAGACTATGAAACTGGGAAACAATTCTTTACTATTGGGCAGCGGCTTACTGTTTTTTAGCCTGCTCTTCAGTTGCACTAAAGATCCGATAAAAAATCTGAGCAATGACGAAAGCAGAATATATATCACCAATTATGACAGCGCCGTCAACTTCAGCGCATTTGCTACGTATAGCATCTCCGACTCCGTAGCCGTCATTAAGAACGGACAGCTACAGGGAAAGACAAAAACGGAGGCGGATGAGGCATTTATACAGGCCATAAAAGACAATCTGAATGCCAGGGGTTACCGGCTTGTTGCGAAAGACGAGCAACCTGACCTCGGTATTAACATAAGCGCCATTTACAACAACCAGACGGGAGTTCTCAGTTATCCTTCATACTGGGGATATTATAATACTTTCTGGGATCCTTACTACTGGGGCTATGGCGGCTATGATTATTACTTTCCGTATTTAACCTATGCAGTGTATCAAATCACAGAAGGCGCGCTATCTATTGATATGGTGGATTTGAAAAACGCAAATACTGGAAAGAAAATTGAAGGTATCTGGAGCGGGCTGATCAGGGGCGAAGGCATTCTCCAGGCATCAACGGCTGCCTCACAGGTGAAAACATTATTCGACCAGTCCCCCTATCTGGCAACAAACAGTCATTAATCAAATTAAAAATCAGTTACCATGAAATCTTTCAAGATAATTTTCTTCACCTTATTGGTTGCTGGCACGGGATTATGGGCAAATGCGCAGGATCAAAAGCTGACGCTGAACCTCAATTATTCCGTTAATTCTCCCGTGGGTAATTTTAAATCGAACCTCGTTAACAATACCTCATGGAGAGGATGGAATGCCAATCTGTTATACAATGTTAATCACCAATTTTCAGCAGGACTTGAAACGGGATTCAACGATTTCCATCAGAAATTTCCGAGAGAAGTTTACCCAACAAAAGGAGGAGGCTCTATATCTGCGGTCTTGTCTAATTCTATACAAACCGTACCGCTAATGGTAAAAGGAAGATACACGCTTCTTCCAACGGGATTGATTCAGCCATACGTTGGCTTGGGCATCGGCGGTAATATCGTTTCTTTTAATCAGTACCTCGGTGAATTCAGCAGCACGCAAAAGACGGGTTTTTATTTCGCATCGTCTCCGGAAGCAGGCATCTCCGTGCCCTTTCAGAAAAACGGTTCGTCCGCCTTTACGCTTGGAGGCAAATACAATATCATGCCATTCCACTATGACGGAAACAAAAATCTGGATAACTGGGGCGTCTATGCCGGAATTAAATTTACAATCCGGTAAACAATAAACTGATTACGCCTGTTCATTACACCATTGAGAGAGCCTTCCCGAAGTTTTCAGGAGGGCTTTTTCTAATTCAACTGAGGATCAATCGGATAATTGGTCATCCGGCTGTATTCACCGCCCAGCAATTTCAATGACTCCTTCCAGATATCTTCAGCCCGGTTATTAAAAACCAGCTTCTTATTCGCCATGGACGTAATCCAGCTCTCGCTCTTCAATTCTTCATCCAACTGGTCAATACCCCATCCCGAATAACCCACAAAAAAGCGAATACTGTTCGGGTCAATTGCCTCCCTGTGCAGTAAATCCTTCACCATTTCAAAATCACCACCCCAATATATACCATCGGTTATTTCCTGGCTCCCGGGTATCATATCCGGACAAACATGTAAAAAATGAAGCGTGTCGGTCTGCACCGGGCCGCCCATAAAAACCGGTAGCCGAACACCTTCCATCTCAGGCAAAATCTCATCCAGTGTGTTCTTTAGTACCCTGTTTAATACGAAGCCCATACTCCCCTCCTTTTGATGATCGCATAGCAGCACGACGGAGCGCATAAAATTGATATCTTTCAGAAACGGATCGGCAATTAACAATATTCCTGCTGTCGGTTTGAGCATGTTAACTAAGATACCATCAAAAATTGTAGTTCGCAATATAATTTTATATTAAAAAAACCTACTGACAGGTTTTTCGGAAAGCGGCACCGTCAATGTATTAATTTTTGTATAATTGCTATCCAAACTCGCGTCGGCTAACCCTTATCCATGTAAAATTGAGTTAATTCATCGGTGCTTTAGATAAACCCCTTTTATT
>JACFNM010000447.1 GCA_019454915.1 Chitinophagaceae bacterium | reverse complement strand
GTAAAGAAAACCGATAAAGTAAATCAGCTAAGCGAGGTCACTTTGCTGTTCAAGGTTGTTAGATAGTGGATGATTACGCTATATTTTCCGACTCATCCGCAAAAATCGTAAGCTGAGCAAAACACTCGAACAGGAAAGTCCCACAATGAAACCAATCCATATACCGGATGCGCTTAAAGAGGTATGAAAGGCCAGCATATATCCTATCGGAATGCCGATGACCCAATAGGCAATGCCGACATAGAGGGTGGGTATCTTAACATCTTTGATTCCCCGGAGAAGACCTGCTGATATCGCTTGTGTAGAATCTGATATCTGAAAGATAGCGGCAAATATGAGCAGTAGCGCCGCCATCCGCACCACATGAGGGTCGTTATTAAAGGCGAAGGGCAGTATATTTCTCAATAAAATAAAGCACAGGGCGCAGAGTGTTCCGTATAAAAAAGCTACAATCAGACTGCTCTTGCCGATCCCGATAATCTTCAGACGATTCCGTCCACCAAAGGCATTGCTTACGCGGATAGAACTGCCCTGGGCAAATCCCATAGAAACCATAAAGGTGAATGAGGCGCAGGTGAGCGCTATCTGGTGGGCCGCCTGTTCGGTGGCGCCAATGGTGCCGATAAGAATGCCGGAAATGGCAAAAGCGCCGCCTTCCATCCCTATTTGCAGACTGCTGGGAACACCAATGTACAGAAGTTCTCTTATCGTTTTTACCCGCAGCTTCCAGTGATTTCTCCTGATGATTACATATCGCCTGAATAGTGGATGCCATAAAATAACACTGCCAAGTGTAAGGAACATAAGCGTGCGGGTGATGAGCGTACCCCATCCTGCGCCGGGAAGTTCAAGCCTGGGAAAACCCCAATTGCCGAAGATTAACAGCCAGTTGATGAATATATTGACCGGTAAAGCAACCAGCGAAATGATCATCGCTGTGCGGGTATATTCCAGTCCATCGGTAAATTGTTTGAGCGCCATAAACAAGAGCATTGGAATCACACTCCAGCCCATCAGCTCCAGAAAGGGCACGGCAAGTGTGGCTACTTCCGGATCCTGTTTCATGTGAAAGAGTATATTTTTTCCAAAAACAAGACTTAAAGAAATGATGACGGCAGTTGCTGCGCATAACCAAAACCCGTTATAGAAATAGTGAGATACTTTTTGTCCGTCTTTTCGGCCGTGTGCCATAGAAACCAACTGGGATACGGAAATAGTCATTCCTATACCAATCACAAAAGGAATATTCAGTACTGCCAGCACCAATGCTCCCGCGGCCAATTGTTTGTAACCCAACGAGCCAATCATGGCTGTATCAATGATATGTAACGCCATTTGAGCAAGCTCGCCTAAGATGATCGGGAACGACAGCCTGAGGGTGCTTCTTGCTTCATTCCAGATGGATATGTGCATACCTGTAAATAAATGGAGAAAAAGGTAGATTAATTTAAAATAAAGTTGCAAATTTAATCCATTAACACGGTACAGGTATGTATAGGCCTAATTTGATTTTTAAATTTGTTCTTGGCATCGGTATAGCCGGACTTTTCGTACAGTGCAACTCCGCTCAAAAATCAGAACCTGACTCAGTTGAATTCCCGGATGAGTTGGTTCATTACGTTCCTTATAAGGGTAACCCTGTCTTTACCGGCACGGGCAGTAACACCTGGGATTCGCTTATTCGTGAAAGGGGATACATTTTGCGGGAAGGGGATAATTGGTATATGTGGTATACCGGATACCGGGAAAAAACAGACAGGCATTTGGGTTATGCGGAATCTAAAGATGGCATTCATTGGGAGCGTTATCCGGACAACCCCATACACAGTACAGATTGGGTGGAGGATATGAACGTGTTGAAGGACGGAGATACTTACTATATGTTTGCTGAGGGAAGAGACGATATTGCTCATCTGCTCACCTCCACAGACCGAATCCATTGGACGGAACAGGGAGCGCTGGATATCTGTATGGTTAACGGCGATCCGATTTCGAAGGGCGCTTATGGTACGCCCACAGTTTGGAAAGAACAGGATACCTGGTATTTGTTTTATGAGCGGGGTGATTTGGGTATCTGGCTGGCCCGGTCAAAGGATTTAAAACAATGGACGAATATACTGGACGAACCGGTTATCGCCTTAGGTCCGGATCCTTACGATAAGTATGCTGTAGCTCTAAACCAGGTAATAAAATATAAAGGTAAATATTATGGTATTTATCATGCCTCCGCTTTTAAAGATTGGAGGGAATGGTCTACCTGCGTAGCCGTTTCTGATGATTTAATCCATTGGAGAAAATATGATAAGAACCCTGTAATCGGAGACGACAATTCGAGCGGCATTTGGGTAGATGATGGCAGGCGGCTAAGACTATATACCATGCATCCCGATGTAAAAGTGTTCTTCCCCGCGACAGATAGTCTTCCGTGATGATGCTGCACAGCAATGCACCCGGAAGATAAAATGCCGGCTACCTCAGGAAGTTGCCGGCAATAGATATATAACGAATTGAGTTTAGACGTGGATGACATTATTGGTGCCGCCGTATTCATTGGGCTTATGCTCATCTGCCTGGGGTTCGTCTAACCATTCAGACTCGTTAACCCGGTATTTGAATTCATGGGTAGAATTTTTTGGGAGATTTACTTCTCCGCTGAAGCTGCCATCTTTTTTCTTTTTCAATATTACAGCATGCTCCCAGTCTCCGTTTAGTCCGTACACGCCAACTGTTTCAGCGCTTTCAGGGTGTATGGAAAACTTTACCTTGCAATAGTCTTTGGTTTTAAAATAGGTTTTCTTTACCATGTTTTTGTGTTTTAGAATTTTCGTTTACAAATACAATCAGATGGCAGAGAAGCAATGCAATAATATCAATCCCGAATCTCTTCCGACTTAGCTACAAATCGGCAAGTACCATTCTTATTTAAGGCAATCCTTTAGCGTAGGGCAGGTTAAATCGCTGCAAAGGTACAAAATCTCAATGAATAAAGGCTTTTGGGTTATTTGCGATGGCATTTCCGATAGTAGCCGATCATTTAATCGTTAGTTTGGCTTAACTGATTCGATGCCTGCAACTGATCCCGATCATGAGCTCTCAT
>JACFNM010000446.1 GCA_019454915.1 Chitinophagaceae bacterium | reverse complement strand
TACCAACAAGGAAGCAGCAATACCCGCTGAGAGTCGAAAAAACTTCCTTCGTTTCGCCGAACGAAAATCTCCTAAGCCCATTTCCTCCGTTCCAATAGAAGCAGGATCATTGTTCCAATAGAGGCTTAGGCGATCGTCCAGTTCTCTTTCAATTTCCTGGTCGCCCAATATCCAAATCAGTTCTTTATATTCCGCCTGATCTAAACTTCCTTTCCGGTACTTTTCTAATAAATAATTAAATCGTTGATTGTTCACTTGCGTATGATTTCAAATTCAGAATGTATAAGATATCTTCCTGATTGAATCGGTACATTTCATCATTTCGTTAACTACAACTGCGATCGCTGTATTTTTGACCAGCATAATACCAAAATTTTTATTTTTTTTGTTAAACGGTATTGCTTTATCTTGGACTTCAAATCTTTCAAACAGGGTCGGGCAATCATTTTCATCATTTCGCATTGATTAACCGTATATAATGTTTGAAGATGGAAAACGGAATGTCATACTACAGGGCGAAGGTGTACCGCTTCATCGTTCAGTTTGTAAAAGACCCTGCACTCGCGGAAGACCTCACCCAGGACATCATGCTGAAAGTGTGGTGCCGGTACGATCAAATATCCGCTTTAACGGATGTGGACAACTATGTTCTGAAGATGGCTAAGCATCATGTGCTCGACCACTTTAAAAAACTGGCGCGGGAAAAAAATTACCAGGAAAGCGTCTGGCATCATTTGCAGGTAGATACGAATACTATTGAAAACAAATTAGTAGATAAAGATATCAACGCTCATTTGACAACAGTCATTCAATCACTCCCTCTCCGACAACAAGAAGTCTACAAACTCTCCAGGCAGGAAGGTCTTTCACTCCGTGAAATTGCATCTACTTTGGGAATTACGGCTCGCACTGCACGTAATCACTTGGACCGCGCAATTAAGACAATCCGGGATAAAATGAATACCGGCTCTTTGTTATTCTGGATAGCTGTGGGGCTGGGACAAACCATCGTCACAATTTTTTAATATTCCGGATTTAGTTGGCTTTCTCTTCACTGAAAAAAATAAATCACCAATAACGGAAGAGGGATGAAAAAGGCTGCCTGGGTATCTACCCTATTGGGTTTTGCCTGGCTTTGCAGGGCTGGCGCAACCCGAAAGGTTTCGTTCATATTGTAAATCTTCCGGCGTAAAACCTTAAAGATTAAGCCAAGGCACAACGCCCGCGCAAAATCTTCAAGGTTGGCTCCGTTCCCGGGATTTTATCCCTCCAATGGTTTGCGTCAATAGGGATCATTTCTTCCATCACTTTCCTCGCTTCAGGTTATGCCTTAAAGCTATAGAAACACTCAGAACCTTATTACCTTCAATGATTCCTATTTCAGAATTGGGTGATAACGGGACATCTTTTTTTAGAACCCAAGTGCGTCTATCTATAACTCAAAATCCACAAGCACAGGAAGATGGTCGCTCAACGCATAACCTTTCGGATCTTCATTGTTCAGGCGAAAGTTTCCTTCGAATAAAGATCTACAACTTTTGATACGTCCGGCATGCGCACCAATGGCATATATAAAATCGATCCTTTTAGACGGTTTAATTGAATTGATGGTATAACCGTCCCCGATACCTGCTGCAATAAACGTATCTACTAAACCGGCATTTTTTAAACTCTGATACTCCTCCATATCCGGAGAATGATTCAGGTCTCCCTGCAACAAAACAGATTCGGAATTTTTGGACAGATCGTATTTTATAGCAGCTACGAGTTCTTTTATCTCGTTCAACCGGATACGGGTATCATTCTCTTCTTTTTTGAAAGGCCATAGATGTGCCGAATGAACGGTAAGCGTTTTCCCGTTGGGCAAGCGAAGTTGTGCTTTGCCCCAATGCCGGGTAAATAACTCCTGAGGATCATTACGATTCTTATTCACAAAGGGCCTGGTCTCAGCACTGACAATTTCGTAGGTAGTCAGAATACTACCAGGAAAATGCCCCTCCCCATTTTTTGCCCCGGGGAAAAACGCGTAATTCAAATTAAGCATCTTAGCCATCTCCGCCACTACTTTCTCGTTGGGAGATTCCGAAAAATTGATAATGTTGGGTTGATACAACGCCAGCTCCAGCATGATTCGTTTGGGGATTTGTCCCATATCACGGGCGGTCTTTACCAATATACTGTCATCACCCGGAGGCAACTCCCGGCCATTGATGCCTTTATAGCCTATACAGCCGTTAAAAACATTGTACGAAATTGACCTTATCCTTTTTTCATTGCCGTCATCACTATTCCCTGCGGAATAACGGAATTTGTTATCCCCGACGCTTAATGATGAAGCGCCAAAAGGAAGTAAGCCCAGACCAAGGAGCGACAAAGAAGATTGTTTTAAAAATGATTTTCTTGAGACGGTCGTGTCACAGTCAACTTTGATAGTATTATTGGTCTCAGACATCGTATTCAATAATTTAAAGAGGTTATATTGAGAATGAAAAAATTTCGGATACCCGGGAACGAAGTACTGACATCCATTTTGAAATGCTCAGAACAAAAACCCTAATTGCTTAAAAGTAGTCTAATATCTTTCATAAGTGCAATAAATCACTACGTTTTCAATCCCTTCTCAAAAAAGCCCCTCAGTGCACACAAGTCAATTCCTACCGCTAATTAGGATACTGCGCCAGCCTGAACCCGCCAATATCATCTTTGTAATCCTGCTTCACGCTGTTCCTTGTAGCCGTCGTGCAATTCTTTTCCTGCGTAAACCAGGAACCGCCTCTTCTGACCCGTGCGCCACCTGTCTTTGGGCCGGTGGGATTATTCCCTGGTTGCGATTCGTAATAGTTTTTATGATACCAATCCTGACACCATTCCCATACGTTTCCCGTCATATCATATAACCCGAGTTCGTTAGGCTTCTTCTCTCCAACCGGATGCGGATGTCTACCACTATTGTCGGTGTACCATCCTACTTCTTCAATATTATCGCTCCCGCTATAACGATAACGATTGGTTTGCGGTCCGCCTTTAGCAGCATACTCCCATTCTGCTTCTGTTGGCAGGACATATTTTTTCCGGGTCAGGCTATTGAGTCTTTCAAGG
>JACFNM010000445.1:1276-3105 GCA_019454915.1 Chitinophagaceae bacterium | reverse complement strand
CGGGGGTGATTAAAATTAATACGCGGAAGCCAAAAAATGAGCGGTAGAGTGTAAATGCAAGGGTGCAGGAAGAAACTATAGGGAAAGAATATGGCGTAAATAAAGGGATTCATAATCAATACGTGGGAGCATCGGCCACCCATAAGAACTGGTATATTAACGGAGGCATAGGGTATAATTATTTTGGCGGCTGGAAGGACTCAGCTGTAGGAAGAGAACTATTATGGCACAAGAAAGATCAGATAGTTGGAAATGGTATGTTGGGTTATCGTACGGGAAAATTAAATGTTTACTACCGGTTCGACGGACTTGACGAGATTATTACCAACCCGTCTAATATAGTGGGCAGCCAGCCTGCGCTCGACCAGGAATATATTACCGACCGGTTGATGCATCAGATACAGGGTTCCTATGTTTTTAGCCCGGAGATATCTTTGAATGCCGTGGCTTCCTATACAAATTTTACCCGCCAGGTGTATTCAACGCTATATTATCCGGATGGCGATGTGCGGGTGGCCACCGCTCCGGGTACGCATAGTTTGTCAACCTTCGATGGGTTCACCGTGCGATCCACTTTACAATATAAATTATCACCGGCGGTTTCTTTTCAACCGGGCGTTGATATCAATATCGAAAGCGGGGACGGAGAGCGGATAAAGAGCGGGATCCACCAGATTAACGACTATGCTTTTTTCATCACGTCCGAGGTAACACCGGTTAAAAGATGGAATATCCGTCCGGGGTTACGCTTTGTGAAGAATTCTGTTTACGAAGCGCCGCCGGTAATCCCGTCATTGAATATGAAATATGGATTGAGCGATAAGCTTGACCTACGGCTGGCCTATGCCAGGGGCTTCCGCTCTCCATCTATCCGGGAGTTGTACTTCGACTTTCATGATGGGAGCCATGATATTATGGGGAATACGGAACTGCAGGCTGAGTATTCCAATAGCTTAACGGGATCGTTGTCTTATATAACGGTTCAGAACGAGTCGCTGCTGTTGACTACTACGCTGAGTGGATTTTATAATGATATCAGTAACATGATTGATTATATTCAAAGCGCTAAGGATATACGGGTCACTACTTACGGTAATATTGCTAAATATAAAACGAGGGGTATCAGCTTACAGGGGAAACTGGTTCAAAACAGGTTAAACGCTTCTTTGGGATTTTCTTATGTCGGGCGGTATAATTTGTTTGATCCCGCGAACCCCGATGAAGGCGCATTTAAATGGTCTCCCGAATGCAATGTGGTTGCCGGTTATGATTTCCCAAAGATGGGGATGAACGTGAATGTTTTTTATAAGCTGACCGGGAAATTGCCATATTATCAGACCGGAGAAGTCAACGGCAAGCAGGAAGTGTTGCTGATGCAAACCGGCGGGTATCATTGGGCGGATCTGACGATGAATAAGCAATTAGGTAAGATGTTTACATTAAATGCAGGAATTCATAATCTCTTTAATGTAACACGGGTGCGAAGCGCTGCCGTTTTGGACAATGTGTCGACGGGAAATACCTATTCATCTATTGCGTATGGAAGGTCGGGCTTTATAGGGATTATATTCAAGTGGACGAAACATTAATTGATTCAATAAGAAAGCAACAACATGTTGAAGACAAAATTAAAGACGGGTTTATTGTTCTTATCAGGTTTTTTTATAGTAGCGATGGGTTGTCGCAAGAAAGAGGCTCCTTTGCCGGACAATCTTGTTCAGTTTGAGTCCGATAACCAGGGGCTTCCGGCAGATGTGGCGGAGATGACGGTGAAGCTCAAACTCAACAGAGCCACGGATCGGGATATTCCGGTGGTGGTTAGTGTTACG
>JACFNM010000445.1:0-1176 GCA_019454915.1 Chitinophagaceae bacterium | reverse complement strand
ATGCAGGGAGACGGAGGGGGAGCCACTTATGGGAACAAAGTGTTTTTTGATTTGAGTGCAAATAGTCAAACGTCCGTGCAACGCACCAAATGGGATTTGGGATTCTTCTGTGGAGATGATTGGCGGGTTATTCTGAATTCCTCTACTACCATGATGGTGAGAAAAATTGATAAGAGTGATCTGAATCAAGTAACCGAGAGTGATACGGTGGATAAATCTCACGACCTGATATTTAATCCGTTTGAAGAGCCCACTACCAGCACTCTTCCTTTTATTGATTATCCTGACGGCGACCTTTCCAAAACGGCCATTGCCGAGATTTCGGCAAACGATGCTGACAACAAGGTTTATATTGTAAACAGAGGGATGGGTGTCGGAAACTCTGCACCGGAAAGAGGTTGGAAAAAAATCAGGATCATCCGCAACGGGAGCAGCGGATATAAGCTGCAGCATGCGGACATCAGTGCAACCTCCTTCAGCACAATTGATGTTCCCAAAAATTCGGACTATTTCTTTAATTACGCTTCTTTCGAAAATGGACTGCTCACCGTGGAACCGCCTAAAAATAAGTGGGATATTGCCTGGACTTATTTTATGAATACGTTTGATTTCGGAGGTATGGAAATCCCGTTCACTTATCAGGATTTTATCTTACAGAACAGGAATGTTACCACGGCTAAAGTATTGACCAGTACAAAGAGTTATGAAGATTTCGGTGAGGCTGATATTGCTTCACTAACGTTTAGTGAAGACCAGAGAGGAATTGGTGCAGACTGGCGGTCTGGAGGTGGTCCGGGAGTAGATCCTTTTGTCCGTAGCGACCGTTATTATATTGTCAAAGATAGTGAGGGGAACTATTATAAACTGAGATTTACTGCCTTTACGAAAAACGGGGAAAGAGGATTTCCGGCATTTGAATATGCTTTGGTGAAAAGTGGTAAATAGTAGAGTAGCATTTCTGGAGGTCGCTATCGTATTGAGACGGAGAAAGACAGGTTGCTCCCGGATGGATTGGTTCGGCAAGAACAAATGAAATGAGCAACGCAGTAGCGATCGGAGACGTCATGAGTGGCTGAATGAGAGGTTAGATTTATTTATATTCTGTATTGTCTGTTATCCATAAAAAAAGTTGCCTTTTCTATAAGGCAACTTTTTATTTATGCTTTTGCTTTTTCC
>JACFNM010000444.1:2427-3106 GCA_019454915.1 Chitinophagaceae bacterium | reverse complement strand
GAGAAACCGTGGGTGCCTGTCTGCCAGTAAGATCTCTGTTTCCAATAACATCCACAGCACCTGTCAAATTTATCTTCTTCTGCGTGCCATACCCAACTATCACCACATCACTCAGTCCGGCAACGTCCAGCTCCAATACCACATTCACTTCCGTTTGATTGCCTATCTTCACTTTCCTGGTTTGATAGCCCACGCTCGAAAATTCAAGTACAATATTCTTATTGTCGGGTGGATTTATCGAAAACCGCCCTTCACTGTTGGTTGTGGTTCCGCCCTGTGAGCCCACAACAGTTACGGACACGTTCTGTAAAGGCGCTCCCTGGCTGTCAGTTACTTTCCCCGTAACAGGTACGGCGGCGGGCGGCTCAGCAGATACAACATCCTCCGTAGATGGGATTTCCTTCAGAATAATGGAGTTACCTACGCGTGTGTAGTAAAAGGGTTGCAGGTCAAAACAAATATCCAGTACTTTGTCCACGCTCTCATTCTTTACATGAATGTTTATCGGATGTGCCGTTTTCATCATTTTCATTTCATAAATGAAATCGAGCCCCGTTTGCCGGTTGATCTCGCGGAACACCTCCTGGAGCGGAACATTTTTTTTGGAAAGCGTAATCGTTTGTGCATGCCCTCCTAAAGCAAATACCTGCATAGAGATACCCAATAAGCAGATAGTTAA
>JACFNM010000444.1:0-2417 GCA_019454915.1 Chitinophagaceae bacterium | reverse complement strand
CATAATACCCCCCGGTTTTGGGTCGCTATGCTTCGGTTTTTCCAGAATGCGCTGCCTGAGTAAAATTTCATACTTTTACTGTGTTTTGGTGATCGAATATGTGTCTCTATACTACATCAACGGTAACCAAAATTCGCCGGAAGTGGTCTAAACACTTCCGGCATTTTATAGCTACCGGGTTGTAATAATTTTATTTCCTTCAATAGTAAAATGCACTTTCCCTGTCGCTTCCAGTATCTTCAGCAATTGGGAAATATTTTCCTTCCTCGAAACAATCCCTCCTAATAGCGTTTCTACCGGCTCTTCATATACAACTTCAACATCATACCAGCGCGATGCCTGCCGCATGATGGTTTTAATGTCGGTATTATTAAAATAAAATCTTCCGTCTTTCCATGCTGTTGCCTGTTCGATATCCGCATCGTCAATCACTTTGATACCGGACGACACCTGCGCCTGTTGCCCCGGCCGCAATAATCCCTCGCTATTGGCATTGCTTACTTTTACCGAACCTTCCAGCAGGGTTACCCTGATATCATTTTCGTCGTCATAAGCACTTACATTAAAATGAGTTCCCAATACTTTGATTTCCACATCTCCTTTACTCACCACGAAGTATCTTTTCCTTCCCGCTGCGGGGGAGATGGAGGGAGCTACCTCAAAGTAGGCTTCTCCGGTAATGGTTACGTTTCTTTCATTGCCCGTAAACGCAACAGGGTAGGTTATTGACGAACCGGTGTTGAGCCATACATGAGTGCCGTCACTCAGTGTCATATCTATTACCCGGCTGCCCCTGGGGTTAGTAAGCGTATTATATACTATTTCATCTGCATTGCCCGAGTACACGATCTTTCCGTCAGCCATCTTTGAAAGCTGTACGTTGTTTTGTGTGATGGCAGTAAGACTGTCAAGAGCAACCGTGTTTCCATCGGCTAATGTGATGATGGCTTTAGAGACTTTCGGAGCTTCAATATCATTTATCTTTTGTACCTGTACCACCTCATTAGTGGTGTCAGCCGGCTGTTTCGTAGAGAAACCCCACCAGTAAGCTAACCCGGTTATGAAAAGGACAGAAGCTGCTGCAGCCACGCGAAACCATGAACGCCGGAATAGCGGCACAATCCTCAAAGCCGGAATTTGATGCAACACTTTAGCGTAAATACGCCCTTCTGCCTCCTTCAACCGGTCGGGATGATCTTCAGCAATCCACTGGCTAAGCTGTTCTTCATTTTGCAATGCATCAAAGAACTGCCGGTTTTCCTCCGACTGCACTTTCCAATTTTCCAGAAGCAGGGTTTCCGTTTCAGTAAGCGATCCCTGCAGGTACTTATGCAAAAGCCGGGCAATGTGTTGCTGTTCCGTCATGACAAAATTGTTAAGCAAAATGAGATTTGCAGGCAAAAAACTGCCGTTCAATATATACTACAACCGGAAGAACAAATCCAACTAAGGAATTTTAAAAAAATTACGATAAGTGGAAATATTCGTTCATCAGGTAAGTCCGCTATGCCCCGGCCCCAGCCAGGTTAATAGCGCTAAAAGGAGGGATTTATCGGCAAACGCTATTTTCAAAAGCCGGATGGCATTGGCTTTTTGGTTTTGAACAGTCTGCACACTCAGGTTTAGCCGCCTTGCAATTTCCGAAGGTTTCAGCCCTTCTCTATATGACAGCAGAAAGATCTCCTTCATCTTCTTAGGCATCTGCTCCACTTCCGCATATACCAGCTTCATCAATTCCTGCCGGATCTGCTGAAGCGCAAAATCAGGCTCTGTATCAACAGACAATTGCGCCTCCAGTTCTTCCTGCCGGGCTGTTTTTACCTTTAACTGTTTCAGGAAATTAATACAGGCATTCCGGGCAGTAACATGCAGAAAGGCCCGGATATAATCCATGGTTTCAAACCGTTCACGGTTATTCCACAACTTCACAAAAGAGTCGGCCGTCAGCTCCTCGGCATCCTCTGCATTACCAATCCATTGCTGCACAAACCGGAGAACCGGAAGATACAACTGCTTGTACACGGTGCGGAATGCGGCAGGGTCTCCTTCCGAAAAATGCCGGACCAGTTCTGGCTCATGATGATATGTGGGATCAGATCTCAAAATACCGGTACCTCAAAAATAACAAAAACGCCGTTAATGCAATAGTAGGAAACAGTAAAAGAGATCTATGTTTTTCTGAGCAATGGGTTCATTCCGTCTGTTCGCCCTTAGCATAGATAATGGTATTCAACAGCGTTAATGTAAAAAGCATTGACCGCTTTAGCGACCGGATACGTCCTCCGTCATTGAATTTGTCTTCTATTGTTTCAAATTGGCGCAGTTGCGCAATAAGTGCTTTTTTATATAACTGCCTGCCCTTGCCATCGAGGTAAACCGGGTTGCTGAGATAGCCGGCAGGCCCGGGGGAATCTCCG
>JACFNM010000443.1 GCA_019454915.1 Chitinophagaceae bacterium | reverse complement strand
GGTTCACACAAATCCTCTTGTTAACCTGCGCTAAAGACCCGGCCGGGACGAAGTAATACTACGAAGTACGATTGCTCTTTCAAAAAGCCTCACCTGATAAAAACGCGAGGCACGGCCAGGCGGGAATTATCAATCCGGCGAATTCGTTGCTCTTGTCTTTTGGCGCCTACCGCCAATTCGCCTTTAAACGTTAATAAACATGAAATTGGTTTTGATGAACGGAATGATATTAATAAGCCTGGCGATTTTTCTTTACTATCGCTCACACTATCAGCATATTGACAGCATATTTCTTTCCGCTCAAATTGCAGAATTTGCATTTGGATTATTCAACCTTAGTCTAATATTTATGAACGCAAAAAGCAGGAATGCAGTTATCAGGCAAATTAAAAATTTCTAAAAAATAAAATATGGAAAATGACGAAACAAAACTTATTTTGCTACGAGTACTTTGATATAGCTTATTGGCTGACGCCATTGAGTATTTAGAGACTCTTGACGATAAAAAAAGAGAGAAAGTTTACTACAGCTCAATCGAGAGGCTTGTCAAAAGAAGAGTAACGAACATTCCCCCCTCAAAGCAACGGAGACACCAACCGCGCGATTTTCTCCGGCATCTTTTTCCAGGCAGGGCGCAATGACCATTGCACGGGGTCTATTTTTTGAGCAGACTGAATATCCTGGTAAAATATATCTGCCAGCTCACCGGCTATCTGATTATCATATACCACAGCACTCACTTCAAAGTTTAAATCGAAACTGCGGTAGTCCATATTGGCCGTGCCCACGATAGCTACTTTCCGGTCGGTTACCACCGTCTTGGCGTGCACAAATCCTTTTTGATATAAATAGACCTCCACACCCGCACGCAACATGTCTCCGTAAAAAGAACGGGCAGCGGCGTCCACCAGTTTGGAATCTGAAATGCCCGGCACCAGCAATTTCACCTTCACCCCGCCCAATGCAGCCACCATCAGCGCGTCCATCAGGCTTTCACCCGGAATAAAATAAGGAGTGGTGATCAATATTTCCGTCGTTGCCAGGCTAATCGCCTGGAGAAGCGAGAACAGGATGGTAGGCATGTCCGAATCCGGACCGCTCGCCGCTATCTGTACCACTTTATCACCCTTCGGGCTATAGCCGGACGGTAAAGGAAAAAGGGCGCCGTCCGGTATCAGCCTTTCACCGGCGCAAAAATTCCAGTCGCATAAAAACAAATACTGTAAATACTGTACCCCCGGTCCGTCTATCCGCAAATGCGTGTCGCGCCAGAAAAGTTTTTTCGTATCCCCTTCCTTATTGTAATACCGGTCGCTGATATTAATGCCTCCCACAAATGCCGTGATACCGTCTATCACGATAATCTTCCGGTGATTGCGATAGTTAAGACGGTTAGCCAGCGCTACAAAAATGATTTTATAAAACGGAAAAGCGCGCACACCGCCCTCCCGCAAGCGGGGAACAATCGTCTTTCGGATACTCCTGCTGCCGAAGTCATCATAGATAAAACGAACCTCCACCCCGGCCTGGGCTCTCTCTATCAGCGCACCGGCAACGGCCCTGCCGGTATCATCATCTTCATAGATGTAATACTCTATATGGATATGGCGCCGGGCATTCCGGATGGCTTCCAACACTTCGGGAAATTTCTGTTCACCGTTCACCAGCACCCGTACATCATTTTGGGAAGTAAGCGGACTCTGGCTATCCCTCACCAACAGCACGGCCAGTTCCCGGCTGCTCTGAAGTTCCGAGCCACCCTGTTTGAGCGTATAGTTGGAATATTGATTAATGATCTCCCTTAATCTTTCAGACATGTGGTCGTCTTCGAGCAACTTCTTGCTGTACATCTTTCTCTTGCGGTAGTTGATGCCAAAGGAGAAATAGAACAGGATGCCCGCCACCGGTACAAAAATGGCCAATAACAGGTAAGCCAGGGTTTTGGTGATTGTCCGCGTATCATAAATAATACGCAGGCAAACCAGCACGAGAAAGATTAAGTAAACGATTTCTACAATAAGCCACCAGTTCATACAGCTATTTATATAAAGGACGTTTCTTTAAAACACAAACAGCTTATGAATATAGGTAAATATTCTCGAATCTTCAGGAAACCCTGAAGATTGAGTCACAGCACATAGCCGGCGTAAAATCTTCGATGTTAATCATTCGTCTCTACGGGAGGCACACTACGCGAAAAGGGAAACCCTCCCCTATTCATCCCGGTTTACTCACTAAGCTTTTCGGCTTTATATCCCGCTTTGGCCACTGCTTTGATTACTTCATCCTCATCGGCGGCGTCAGAAGTCACCGTCAGAATTTTCTTTGGATTGGCCGTATCTACTTTCCAGTTGTTGCTGCCAAAAGCTTCTTTTAACGTGGGGGTTACTTTTTCAATACATCCGCCGCAATTGATATTTGTTTTTAACTGAATGGTTTTCATGCTCGTGTTGTTTATTAAATCTATAGGAATATTTTTTTATTTGCTGATGATTACTACACTTCAAAAATAGCACGCGCGCTTCATCTATAACTTTGTCCATTTCAATCTCAGACTGTTGGACACCACGCTCACCGAGCTCAGGGCCATAGCCGCTCCCGCAATCATGGGATTCAGCAGGAATCCATTCACCGGGTATAAGATACCTGCAGCGATGGGTATTCCGATGACATTATAGATAAAAGCCCAAAACAGGTTCTGTTTGATGGTGGCTACCGTGCGCTTCGACAATTGAATCGCCTGCGGCACTTTGGTGAGTTGCGAAGATATGATCGTCATCTTGGCCACGTCCATCGCAATATCGCTTCCCTTGCCCATAGCAATACTCACGTCCGCCTGGGCAAGCGCATTACTATCGTTGATGCCATCTCCTGCCATCGCCACTATCTTCCCCTCTGCCTGAAGCGCTTTAATAAAAGACGCTTTTTGTTCGGGCAACATACCCGCCTTATAATGATCAATCCCTGCCTGCCGAGCAATCGCTTTAGCCGTAGCTTCATTATCACCCGTCAGCATATACACCTCGATGCCCATCTCCTTCAACTGCTTCACCGCCTGAACAGAAGATGCTTTCATCGTGTCGGCAATGGCAACGATGGACAATAC
>JACFNM010000442.1 GCA_019454915.1 Chitinophagaceae bacterium | reverse complement strand
AGGAGGAATCTTTGTTGCAGATATCCTGTTCAATAATTACCACAACATACTGGAGATAAAAGACTCGAATACCGGAGAAGCCATTCGGATAACCGTCTATTATGCGAAAAAAATTGCGGGGAAGTACAGGGTTTCTATAGATGATAATATACGGTTTTTACAGGATATAGCTACTCATGCTGACAGCTATCGCTCTTTATTTGATAACCCGTATTTAAAAGGACTGCAACAGATTCACCAACAATACAGGACAAAAATTCATCTCAATTTGTTCTATCAGTCGGTGGATGGAGGTTTCACACTTTCGGAATTTCCGGATTCCTACAAAAATGAGTGGGCAACTAATGCAGACTGGCTGCGTCTCAGTTTCCATGCTTATAGCGAATTTCCTGATGAGCCTTACAAGCATGCCACATACGAACAGGTTAAAAAAGACTGCGATTTAATTGTGGGAGAAATCAGGCGCTTTGCGGGAGAGTCGGTTCTTGGTCCTGTCACTACCATTCATTGGGGAGAGCTTAATGTGGATGGAGCCAGAGCAGTGAGGGCTGCCGGCTATAAAGCTTTACTCGGCTATTTTAATGTGGATGATGACGGTGCGCCGGTGTCTTACTATTGCACGGTTGAACAGAGAAGACGTATGAAAAAGAGATTCATCTGGAAAGATGAGGCAGAAGATATAGTGTTCGTCAGGAGCAGTATGGTACTGGATAAGACAAACCAACAGGATATAGCGGCAAAGATGGATGCCTATGCACATGCGCCTTCAGGACTGCCACCCTACGTTGATTACCTTATCCATGAACAATATTATTATCCGGATTATCATGACTACCAACCCGATTACTTCGAAAAGATCAGGACTGCCGCACAATGGGCCGCCGGTCATGGATATGAACCCGCTTTTATAGATGAATGCGCATTCGAATAATAAAATCATCTTCGTCCTTTAAACTTCATAGAACTTGAATAAGAAAATTCCTATAGGCGCTATCGGGCTGGGACTCATGGGCAGCAGTATCGTCACCTGCCTGCTGGCAGCGGGTCACCCTGTTACAGCGATAACCAATAATCTTGAAAAGAAAGATGAAGCCTTAAAAAGGATTGAAGAATATTTAATTCAGTTGGTCACAGAAGGTTTCCTCAAACAAAACCCGGCCGCCGTATTAAGTCAATTACGCATTACTGATGATTACGGAGATTTGAAGGGGCATTCGATTGTATTAGAATCGGTAACGGAAAGCGTGCAAGAGAAAAAGAAGATCTACCATCAGTTAGAAAATGTACTTTCCCCCGATGCCATTATTGGCAGTAATACGTCCTCCATACCCGTGACCTTATTACAATCTGACCTGACGCATCCGGAGCGTATGCTGGGCATTCATTGGGCTGAGCCGGCACACATCACCCGGTTCATGGAAATTGTCTGTGGAGAAAAGACGAATATAACTCTGGCAGAGAAAGTAGTTCGCCTCGCAGAAAGCTGGGGTAAAGAGCCTTCTTTATTGAGGAAAGATATACGCGGCTTCATCACCAACAGGATTATGTACGCGATGCTGAGAGAAGCCTTCTACCTGGTAGAAAACGGATACGCGACTATCGAAGATGTGGATCGTTCCTTACGCAACGATCTGGGCTATTGGATAACGTTTGCCGGTCCATTTCGCTTCATGGATCTTACGGGTATCCCTGCTTATCTGTCCGTGATGCGTGACTTGTTTCCTGAATTAAATAACGAGCGGACAGTTCCGGCTTCTATCGAAAGATTGGTGAAGGAAGGTGCAAAGGGAACAGCCAATGCCAAAGGATTCTACGATTACACAGAAACCTCTGCGAAAAGATGGGAAAAACTTTTTGTGGATTTCAGTTTTGAAATCAGAAAACTGGCTGAGAAATATCCGCAGCATGTCGGAGATGAATAAAAGGAACGAGGAAACTGAGACCTGACACAGTCAATAACAACAGATCATAAATCATATAATGCCTGATACCTGATGAACAAAAAGTTAATCGCCTGGATATTGTTATTCTCCTGCAATCTGATGTGGTCGCTACAGTTCACAGGCATCAAACTCATACAGGATCAGATTGGTCCTTATTTTACGGTCTGGGGGCCGATGTTGTTATCAATCTTTATGCTGTTTCCTTTCGTCATTAAAGATTACAAACAATACCAGCGCAAACTGAAAGACTTTAATATCTTTATTCCTCTTGTAATTTTAGGCGCTTTTCCATCACAGGTGCTGATGACTTTCGGAACCCGCTATTCCCTGGCCAGCAATGCAGCTATTCTGGTATTGGCCTTGCCCATATTAACTACAGTACTTGCTTATCTCATTTTAAAAGAAAGAATGAATCGGGTAAAATGGCTGTGTTTCGGTTTAGCTATAATTGGCGTCATTTTATGTTCTGTCAATGATATCCGGCAGATGGATTTCAGCTCGCGCTACGCACTGGGTAATCTGTTGATTTTTCTGGCGCTGGTTGGAAATGCTTATTATAATGTGGGCTGCAAAAAGATAGCACACCGGTTTTCAGGAATGGAAATGGTGTTCTATACCTATGTGGTGATGGTCATCTTACTTACGCCATTTGTGATCTATTACGAGTCGGATGTCTTTGCCCGGATACCTCACTTCACTTTAGATACCTGGATTGGTTTTTTGGGAACGCTCACATTCTTCCATAACTTCCTTTCGATGGTACTATTTTTTATAGCGCTCAAACAACTGGAAGCGACAGATGTAGCCATTTCCAATTACCTGATCACCTTTTTTGGCGTGCCCATTGCCGCTATCTGGCTGGGTGAAAAATTAGGTGCACAGGCAATAGCAGGAGGTGTCCTCGTACTAATCTCACTCATTATACTCACGATAGCGGAAACCATTAGTCAACCCAAATTAAAAAACACATAGTCAGTGTATGAAATCTAAAGATTATTCAATGGAAGGCGTAGTACCTATAATACCAACCCCGTTTACAGACAAGGAAGAGATAGATATTGAGTCTTTGAAAAGATTAGTTGACTTTGCCTGTTCCTGCGGGATTGAAGCAGCCTGTCTTCCTGCATACGCCAGTGAATTTTATAAACTAACGGACGAAGAAAAACTGC
>JACFNM010000441.1:991-3122 GCA_019454915.1 Chitinophagaceae bacterium | reverse complement strand
TATCATTGGCGCCGGTAAGCCATGTCGTCCACCCCCTTTTGGAAGCCCCTGACACCACAAAGCGATTCACCGGATGCTGAAGCTGCTGACTGGCGAGTTGCTGAACAGCAGTCATGGCGCTCACTGCGCTTTTCACCATCGGAAACAATAACGGCCAGCTATAGTCATTGTCTTTTTTAAAGTTATGCAGGGTGAAGGATATCAATGCATCCTCAGTGAGGTCGTCATACAGGGGTTGATTAGGTGTTTGCCTTAAAACAGCAACGATCGCCTGATTCGTAGTCGCTATCTCTGCCATCTGTTTATTAAACTTATCATCCCGTCCATTCCAGTTAGGCAATCCGTTCTTAATAGATCCTCCCGTAATAAACAACAGGGCGCCATCGTGCTTATTTTCTTTCGGAACCAATACAGTCAGTTGATGAGTCCACACATGCTCGCGCCATTTTTGCGAGGTAAGTAACAAAGCGTAAGCTTTCGCCTCTCCCACGTCGTACGAATCTTTGATCTCCCATTTAAAATGAGTATCTCCATTATGCAGGTAATGCTGAAGCGCCGTAGACGGAGTGACGTCATTCTGCGCAAATAAAATGATAGAAAAAAATATAGCGATACTGCTCAGAAAAAAATGCTTCATATAAAGTAACCTGTTTTATGATTATTAATCTTATCCTCTACTGTCCGTCCGGTTTAGGGCTATCCTTAACCAATCGTAGTGCTTCCTGCATGTAAATCTCACCGGTCATTTCACCGAGGCTCGTCTCCGATACGTAACGATAGCGTTTGAAACTATTGAAATCCACTTTCGTCAGCATATAACCAAACGCATCATTAGTTAATCCAAAAAGAAAGGGTTGCTGCGTATGCATGTTTCGCTTAACGTAATAACCTATGTTGGGCAAAGCCTCTCCCGGAACGGTGAGTATTTGTGCTGTGCCGATATTCAGCAGGTTCAATCTTGTATGAGCATGGGTAATATCTGCATTATTACCCGCAAGGTTTAACGGTGAATGGGTCAGAATATATTTCATGATATCGGAATCAATGGGCAGACTGATAGTCCTGGCGCCACAATATAAAACCGGGTCAGTCTGCGCAGGCGCATTCGTTACGATCCTCAACGCCTCATCCGCGAGTAGCTCTCCAATGCGGATACACTCCTGCCAGTCGTTGGCCTCTCCACCGTTGGGAAGGCGGTTATCAGCCGTCACCATACCGCCCTGCGCACCGTTCATGAATAAGGCCACACCGCCTGCCTTGGATTCAATTCTTTGATAAAGCGGGCCACAAAGATCGGGACTCAGAATGCCTTGTTTGGATCCGATGATTTCGGGATGGATGGCATAATTGACCAGCGTGGCAATGGGTTGCCCCTTTCGCTTACCTGAAGCGGCAATAGCCTGAATGACGCCACACCTGGGGTCGTACAGATCGGGTGCGTAATAGTTATAGGCTATTTTACCCCTGATTTCATCGAAAGCAATTTTAAGCGTCGCAGGCTCTAATTTTCGAACGGCTTCATTCACGGCATCAGCTATCTGCTGTACACACCAATCGAGGTATTTCAGGTCTGCGTGGGATTGTCCGTTTTCATCCGGGAAACCGTAGGCATCCGGAGCGCTGTGTGTGTGTGTTACCCCAATCAAAATATTTTCCGGTGAGATTCCCTTTATCAGCGTTCTCGATTTGTCTCCCAATACAGCAGGCCAACCGAGGTTATCAATATTCACTATGGCAACGCGGGTATTCCCTTTTTCCAATACCAAAGCGCGGGCAAACAAATCTCCGTGCTTGACCGTTGCGGGCTTGGGCGTACCTATGCCGCCGGACACCGGCAATAGCGGATTGGGCGTTATCACCCTTACTGCAGCGCCGGCTTTGAAGCCTTGTGCAAAAGACGCTGATACGAACACTGAAAAAAGAATACAGGTAAAAAGCGGTAAGGTCTTTTTAAACATCTGCAAAAGGTCGTTTATGTTAAAACATAAGGTTTGCCTTACGAAATCGTATGGGCAAACCTTAGAGTTATGTATTATAGTCTACCAGGGTTTCCCGGTGCCCTGAATAACCCAGGGTTTGGACCACGCGCTATTCGCTCCCTCGCTCTGTGAAAAATTCGTGATTTCCAGAT
>JACFNM010000441.1:0-981 GCA_019454915.1 Chitinophagaceae bacterium | reverse complement strand
TCTGTGTTTGTCTTATTTAAATTCCGCTCACTGAGCATGTAGTAGAAGCGTAGAGGAACTGCTGGTTTCATTGCCATCGGGCCTGCATGCAGCTCAGGAATTCCGGTTCTTCTGTAGTCGAACCAGGACTCCGCAGCCGCCTGCCAGCTCGCTATCCATTTCTGAGTAATAATCTGTTCCAGGGTACCATCGTAGGCAACACTGGGTTGAGCGATAAAATCGGGATAAGCCGCACCGACTCCCCAGGTTTCAAAGGATGACTTTATAGCATTATTATAGTACGTCTCAGCCGTTTCGGGTACAGCCCATCCCTTCCATGCTGCCTCGGCTAAAATAAAATTAACCTCAGACGCGGACAAGAGTCGCGATTTTAGTAGGGGGCTATTAAACGTTCTGTACATATCGGCTAACCAGGATACATGTGGATTAAATGCGGCCTGATTAACATCGGGGCTTAAATTGTAGGCCGCCGGCGCTGTATAGGAAGGGGGTAGCCCAACATAGTCCGGATTCAGACTGATATCATCCATCGTAAGCCCCTTTTGGCTCAATATATCCGGAGAAATATAGCGTTTACCATCTTCAATTTTGTCGGTGCCTGCAGGCAGTGCTTCGTCCAGCACAATAGGTATCTCCACTTTTTTAGCCCACACACCCAGGCGGGGATCGTTCGCAGCCCGCATTGCTTCCACGAGCGTCTGACACATCTTTATTCGTCTGTAATTACTTTCGCTTACATCATATACCGGTGTCCAAGAAGGCATATTCGCATCATCTGCCGCCGTTGTGATTATAGGATAGTTCGTCGGATCCCCGGCAATTTGCTCAATACCAGCCTGGGCAATTCCCGGTTCTTTCGCAGAAATACGCATAAGGTATCTCAATCGCAGAGAATTAGCCAGCTTACGCCACTTAGTAGGGTCACCTTTAAAATAAATATCAGCGGCGTCTATGCTGCTATTGTAGTCATTTTTGGATTTT
>JACFNM010000440.1 GCA_019454915.1 Chitinophagaceae bacterium | reverse complement strand
CCACCAAAAACGGGTTTATCGTTTTGATCAAAGGTTAAGACCTCAATACGTTTCCTGGTACTTCTGAAATTATGCTCATCATAGCCTAAAAGGGTATAAAAGTATTTCCCCCGGAATTGAGTTTCAATGATCTTATAGTAAATCGCGCCGACCCATTCCTCATTATTCGTTACCGCGTTATCTATGTCTCTTATTACGGATGTTTTGTCTAAGAGCGGGAACAACTTCAAAGAGCCATCCGGCGTATTCATTTGAATAGCGCCATGCCTTCTGAAGCTGGCCGGATCCCTGACCAGTTGCCAGGTAAAAATACGGAAACTGCTGTCCGGCGCATATAACCTGGAAATCGTAATCAACGAGTCAAAAGGATAGCGAAAAGAATACGGCTCTCTTAAAGCCCGTACCAGCATACGAGTAAAGATGCTGTCCGCCTGAAAACGTTCTTCCGCTTCACGGGCATTGACGATATCAAAGGCGTAGACTTTCATCGAGTCTTCTAACAAAGCCATCTTCGATTCAACGTCATCGGCAGGCGCCTCCTGGGCCAGCAGACTGGTGAGCGGGCATAACAGGTAAATTAAGCAATAACCGACCAACTTGTTTTTCATGCCTGATACTATAATCCTGAAAATCATGGTGAAAGCAACCTATGAACGGTAAAATTACCAACTTAGTGCTTAAAGTTTTGATAAAGTAGGTTTCTGGAGAGGAACGCTGAATTTATGTTTGATCCGCTGTTTCAAACACGCGGCTCCTGCTGGCTGAGACAATGGAAGCTGCCCAATCCCCAGACAATATCGGTGGAGTCAATGCCTATGACTTTCCGGTCAGGAAAACATTCCTGGATGATTTGTAAAGCCCGATCGTCCTGCCTGCAACGGTAGGTGGGTACTACCACGGCGGCGTTGGCGATATAAAAGTTGGCATAAGAGGCCGGCAGCCGCTGGTCTTCATAGATAACCGCTTCCGGCATGGGCAGTTCAATAATGTTCAACTGCTTACCGTTAAGCAGTCTCATTTGTTGGAGTTCCTTCAGGTTGGTTTGCAGCAGCGGATAATTTTCGTCTGATTTATTTTCTTCCACAACGGTCAGCACGGTATCTTCATTAACAAACCGGACGGTATCATCTATATGTCCGTCGGTATCGTCTCCGATAATGCCCTCACTCACCCACAGTATTTGCTCAACGCCATAGTAGTGGCGAAGATAATCTTCAATTTGCGATTGGTCGAGTTGTGGATTCCGGTTTGGGTTAAGTAAACAGGCCGTAGAGGTAAGCAGGGTGCCGGCGCCATTGAACTCCACCGAGCCTCCTTCCATTACGATTCCGGGATAATATACGGGGATATGATATTCGTTGCCTATCAGGGTAGGAATGATGTCATCCAGGTCGTATGGCGGATATTTTTCTCCCCAGGCATTATACCCCCAGTCTACAATTATTTTTTTGTCAACGGCGTTCGGATTAATGAGAAATGCAGGACCGTGATCCCGGCACCAGGCATCATTGGTGGGGTGTATAAAGAACTTAATTTGATCCAAATCGGCATCCACGTCGTGCAGGTGTCTCGTGGCAAATGCCCTCATCTCCTCGTCATTCACATTGATATGCACTTTTTCCCCTTCGCTTACCGCTTTAATAAAGCGGGCATAATTCGGATAGATGGAATCTAATTTTCCGGGCCAGGAATCTTCCTTATGCGGCCAACTAAGCCAGGTGGCATCATGTGGTGCAAACTCCGCCGGGAAATAGTAACCCAACTTTTTGGGAGTACTAAAAAGAGGGAAACCCGTAGAAGCGGTTGCTGCTGTTTCTTTATGATCGTTTCCTCCTGTTTCTGCGTCTGATGACCGGAAAATAGATGGCGATAATTTCAATTGAATCTCTTTAAAGTGTTTGGTAGTGATGGGGTTCAGGTGATAGTGCCGGTAAAGCTATTCATCCAGAAATCTCCTGGTAATCGGTTGATAACTGTCTATCCGGCGGTCCCGCAGGAAGGGCCAGTGCGTGCGATACAGATCGGTTTTGGAAGTATCAACACTTAATACCTGTACTTCCTCCTGATCATGACTGGCCTGGTATAAGATGGTTCCGAAAGGATTCGCTACAAAAGAACCGCCCCAGAATTTCATGGCGCCATTTTGTTCAAATCCAACCCGGTTCACACTAACCACGTGTACACCATTAGCAACGGCATGACTGCGTTGAATCGTCTGCCAGGCATTATACTGCTCGGTGTTGGTAGCTTCATCCTGGGAGGTAGCCCAGCCGATGGCTGTGGGGTAAAACAATATCTCAGCGCCCATGAGTGCTGTAATACGCGCGGCTTCGGGATACCACTGATCCCAGCAAATCAGGATACCGATAGTACCGAATTTAGTTTTGAATACTTTGTAACCAAGATCTCCCGGAGTAAAGTAAAATTTTTCGTAGAACGCCGGGTCATCCGGAATGTGCATTTTCCGGTATTTGCCCAAATAAGTTCCGTCTGCATCTATAACAGCGGTTGTGTTGTGATACAGTCCCTCCGTTCTTTTCTCAAACAGAGAAGCAATAATCACCGTTCCGGTTTCTTTTGCCACCTTACTCAAGACCTCTGTAGAAGGACCTGGAATAGGCTCTGCCAATTTAAAATTCGTGTAATCTTCCTCGTCACAGAAGTATAGAGAGGTAAATAACTCCTGCAGACAAACAATTTGTGCTCCCTGCTTAGCTGCTTCCCTGATTTTTTCAATGGCCTTATTCAGATTTTCCGATTTATCAGCCGTACAACTCATCTGAACCAGTCCGATGTTAACCTTACCCATAATTCGTTAAATGATTTTAAGTGGTGCAAAATTAGCCTATATAATCAACTGTTGCGCGCGAACATACGTTAAAATATGGGCTGCGAAACATTTGTATTTATCGTAAGAGCGATTTTGTATAGAACGCAATCTAATTGTCGTGCAGCAGTGGACTCCCCGGAGAGCATGGTTCCGAATTCCTTCCTGTAAAGTGTTTCTAAGACGGGAGTAGGGGGATGTTGATCAATGTATGGAATATTATTTTTTGTCCATGGCCAATAGAACCGCTCCCCGTGCAGGAATAGTAAGTTTAATACTGTTTTCTTTCAGTGCGGACTTCGCCTTGA
>JACFNM010000439.1 GCA_019454915.1 Chitinophagaceae bacterium | reverse complement strand
T
The DNA here is from genome assembly GCA_019454915.1 of Chitinophagaceae bacterium. Classification (GTDB taxonomy): domain Bacteria; phylum Bacteroidota; class Bacteroidia; order Chitinophagales; family Chitinophagaceae; genus Agriterribacter. The sequence continues at coordinate 3,138 of JACFNM010000439.1, read as the reverse complement.
ATTCTCATTTTAAAGCTTCTAACAAGGGCATTAGTTTTTAAATCATTTCTTTGCTATCTCATTTGAATACTGATTCAATACTTTCAGTAATGGCTTCCAATGCAGGGGACTTCTGCGTATCTTCGATTAAAGCACGATAATTTCTCTCTTCGTCCGGTTCAAAAGTAATTACCTGATCTTCCCATGCTACCAGGATCCTGCCGCCCTGCCTTTATAGCGAAAACAAAAGCGACAGGGCGGCAGCTTGATCATTTCATGACAACTATAAAACCGGGTTTATTTTTTGAAACCTGGATCAGTTGCTTCAGCTTTGGATAACACAAAGAAAACTACCTTCCATTGCCGATGGTTAGTACGGTGCCCCCCGAAAGACATAAGCTTCATTCAGCAGCTTATTAAACAGGACGTTCAGGATATTGTGGATGTAGAATTGGAAAAAGTGCTGAATGATTCTGCAACGGGAGGATAGTTATAAAAACGGTTGAAAACTATTTTGGTTTCTATATAACCAAACACGGATATTGCTAATTCTTTTTTGTTAATCCATGTTCAATAATATGCTAACTTTGGTTGTTAACTTGTCTAAGACGCGCGTTAATAGCTCTTTTAAAGACTGCAAGTAAAACTGATTCAGTTAAGTAAAAATGGTTTAATCTTTTTTGTTAGGCACATTGTTAGGCACATTTTCAAAAATGTGAATTTTCTTGCAAAGAGAATAATCAAGTAACGAAGATATTTCGCATAAAAAATAAAGGGATTTTGAAATAAGGTCTATTCCAAAATCCCCTCACAAAAGATTGAAAATCAGTGACCCCGCAGAGGCTCGAACTCTGGACCCGCAGATTAAGAGTCTGCTGCTCTACCAACTGAGCTACGGAGTCAATATTCAAAGAACAATTGCCGAATCCGCTGATTAAGAGTCAGCTGCTCTACCAACTGAGCTACGGAGTCAGAAAGGGCACAAAAGTATCAAATTCCGGTAATATTTCGTTGTCTGATTTTATCAATAAGAAAAAAATAAATAACGCTATCCGTCGGATGCGCTACACTATGGGAAATCCCTATCCGTTTTTCTTTGTTAAATTGCATTGAATTATATGTCAACCGCATCCCAAACCGTAAAAATCGTGGAGTGTCCGCGCGACGCCATGCAGGGTTGGAGTCACTTTATACCTACCGGGCAGAAAATTGAATACATCAACGGCTTACTCAGGGTGGGATTTGATACGATTGATTTCGGTAGTTTTGTATCTGCCAAAGCCATCCCCCAGATGTCGGATACCCATGAGGTAGTGACGCAGTTAGACAAAACGGGCACACCCACTAAATTATTAGCCATCGTAGCCAATGAACGGGGCGCTCAGGAAGCGCTGCAATATGAGGTCATTGACTATCTTGGTTTTCCTTTTTCCGTATCCGCTACCTTTCAGTTGCGCAATACCAACAGTACTATTTCGGAAGCCGTAAAAAGAGTGGAAGCGATTCAGCAACTTTGCATAATGCACCGCAGGCAACTGGTCATCTATCTTTCTATGGGATTCGGAAATCCCTATGGAGACCCCTATAGCGAGGACATAGTCTATCGCTGGGCCGATACCATGCACCAACTGGGCATCACGGTGATATCATTGTCGGATACGGTGGGGCTGGCTACGCCTGCACAGGTGAACAGGGTTACCGCGCATGTAATCACGCACCTCCCGGACGTCGAAGTGGGTGTTCACCTGCATTCCACTCCGTTGAACAGGGTGCGGAAAATTGACGCCGCCTTTAAAGCAGGTTGCCGGAGGTTTGATGGCGCCCTGATGGGCTTTGGCGGTTGCCCGATGGCTGAAGATGAATTAGTAGGGAATATGGACACCGAACATCTTGTAGAATATTTTACCAGGCTGGGTTTATGTAAACAAGTTAACCTGGAAGCGCTTCAACAAAGCAGAACAATGGCAAAAAAGATTTTTATTTGATATGGCTGAATTCAGGTTAGCACTCCACATACCTCCCTTCTCGCAAAAGATTCATCACCGGCACCGGGTTATGTTAATGGGTTCCTGCTTTACGGAACACATGTCAAAACAGTTAAGCCTTTATAAGTTTCCCGTGCTTGAAAACCCCAACGGAATCTTATTTAATCCGGTAAGTGTTTCCCGGTCCATCATCACTTATATAGAAAATAAGAAGTACACGGAAGAAGAATTGTTCTATTTCAACGAATTGTGGCATAGCTGGGACCATCATAGCCGTTATTCTCACCCCGATAAGGCCGCCGCGTTAAACCTAATCAATCAATCACAAGCCGACGCACACGAGTATTTGCAACAGGCGGATTGGTTGATTATCACGTTAGGCTCGGCGTTTGTGTATGAGGGATTGGAGACTGCCGCCGGCTTATTTCAGGCTGAAAAACGACGCGGTACTGTCGTCGCCAATTGTCATAAGGTGCCCGCCAACCAGTTCCGCAAAAGACTGCTATCTATGCAGGAAGTACTATCCGCGCTGGATCATCTCCGATACAGATTACTGCAGTTCAATCCCGGAATAAAATTCATATATACTATCAGCCCTGTAAGGCATATCCGGGATGGGCTGATTGAAAACAATAAGAGTAAAGCAACGTTGATCCAGGCTGTTCACCAAATGGTGGAGAAATTTGAAAATCATTATTACTTCCCGTCCTATGAATTGGTGATTGACGATTTGAGAGACTATCGCTTTTACGCGGAAGATATGGTCCATCCGAACTACCTCGCCACAAATTATGTTTGGGAGCATTTCAGGGCAGCCTGCATTGACCCATCAAGTCATGAGGTTATGAGAGAATTGGAGGAAATCAACAGGGCAATGAGGCACCGCCCTTTTAACCCGGATTCCGAAGCCCACAAACGATTCCTGTCCCTGCATCTGGAACGGTTACGGACTTTGCAAAAACAATACCCTTTCCTGGATTTTACCGGGGAGAACAAACATTTTTCGGGAGCATAAATCCCATTGAAGCAAGTCAGGCATGATGATATTTCTCATTCTTAATTATTGTACAGGCCCGATAGACCTGCTCGGCCAAAATAAGGCGAACAAGCTGGTGTGGGAAAGTCAGCGAAGACAGCGACCAGGTAAAATCCGCCCTTTTCTTAACCTCCTCAT
>JACFNM010000438.1:2768-3152 GCA_019454915.1 Chitinophagaceae bacterium | reverse complement strand
CCTCCAGCTCCAGGCGGATTCGTTCAGTTAATCGCTCGTTCATAAACTCCGGTTTTGGTTGCAAACCTACGGGCTTTTTTAAAAAATATCAGCGATAAACCATTTTACACCGGGTCTCTTCCTCTATATGTTACCTGCATTCTACAGATTAAAAGGAGTAAGAAGCCATAAACTTCTTCCAAATACTAAACCGGTTAGGAACCCAATAGAAAGTTATGCTTTAACAATAATTAACATCTGTCGCTTTGATCTTAGGTAATTCGAAATTACTTTCGTAGGCGTTTAGAGATGAAGAAGAATCGAAATATCAAATTCCTTGCGGTACTCCTGCTGACAGTCTCGGCGGGGATAGCCTAACATTCATCCACTACCAGCAAATAAAAC
>JACFNM010000438.1:0-2758 GCA_019454915.1 Chitinophagaceae bacterium | reverse complement strand
CTGCCAAGAAACCATCAACAATATTGCCTGTTCTTCCTATAATAATAGCAATAATAATGGAAGGACTGAAAGAATATTTGAATCAGACTTTCCTTTTCTGGAATCTTTAACCAGATATTTCTTAACTTTGTATCACTAAATAGATAAAGGGTATAGAGAAAATCTACACAAGATGCCCGGCGTTTTCAAATGCCGGGTCTTTTTTTGCGCAATAATTGAAAATTCTCCGGTTCGCTCCTGATCAACAGCAAATCTATCAGTTGCCGCCAGCCGGGCCATTATAGATAAGCTGGTTTCGGACAAGCCGGTTATTGTATTGCTGAATAAAGGCTTTTAAATGAGCCTCCATTTTTTCGGCAATGGCCTGCTCCGTCCCGAGGAGGTTGTCTTTAAACAATCGATCTTTTTTGTAATTATACAATGACCTGCTTCTTTCCCCGTCAAAAAAGAGCAAATAATCGTGTTCAATCCAATAATACCCGTTATTATAATAAAAAGAAAAATTCAAGCGATCCTGCGTGAAAGCATTTTCACCAAAGGCCAGAAAAGGTTTTTGATAATTCAGGTACGACAATACCGTGGGCATAACGTCAATCTGTTGTATCACGCCGGTAGAATCTACACCCTGCAAGGCAGAATCACCGGGATGAAACAAAAGAATTGGTATTGCCACGTGTCCCCAGGGGTTCTGATACACCGGATCGTAGGCTACGGTAGAATGGTCCGCGGAAATCACAAAGAGGGTATGCTTATACCAGGGAGCATGACTCACTTTTTCAAAAAATTTTCTCAGTGCCATATCGGTATATCCGATGCATTCCATGAGCGGCAACGGACCTTTTTTAAACACGTCCTTGTATTGAGGTGGAACTTTATAGGGATGATGTGAGGAGACAGAAAAAATAGTACTGAAAAAGGGTTCTCTGAATGTATCGAGCGTGTTGGCAAAAAATTGGAAAAAAGGCTCATCCCAGATACCCCACATTCCGTCAAAATCCTCGTCATGATTGTATTCATCCATTCCGTAATTATGCTTAACGCCCAGGAGATTCATCATAGCGCTGAACCCCATGGATCCATTTGGCGCCCCGTGAAAAAAGGACGTATGATATCCTTCTTTGTCCAAAAGATATGGAAGTCCGCGAATGCTGTCGGAGGCATAAGGCGTCAGAACAAATGGGTCCATCCCGGACGGTATGCCCGCCAGTAAAGAAGGCAACGCGTCTATAGACTTTCTTCCGTTGGCAAAAGAATTCCACACCACCTTACTCACTCCCATTAAGGAATCTAAGAAAGGAGTGTACCCTGTATAATCTCCGTTTTCCAGGTCTCTGTTATAAGCTCCTACCGATTCTTTTCCAAAACTTTCAAGAACAATGAAAATGACATTATCTTTTTTCATGGCTGAATCCGAAGGGGAACCTCCGGCATGTAAGGGGCTATAGATTTGTTCCACCTCAGCATCCGAATAATAGTTCAATTCTTTTAAGGTCGTTACATTCCAGGTACGCACCATACAAAAAGGGGTATTCAAAACCAGGTACATATCTTCAGCCCGCGTTACATAATCCCCTGCATTGCTAATGGTTATCGGTCGGGTACTATGCCGGAAATCTCCGCGGATACCACCTACGGTGAGAAACGCCACTGCCGCCAACATAACAGTAGCCTGTATATAAAACAGCCAGGGTTTGAATCTGGATTTGCCAACCCGAATTTCAACCCGGTTGTACAACCATATCATCAGGGCCAACAAACCCACGAATAAAAGCGCCACATACCAGTAATCTATCAGAAACCGGCCGAACAATCTCCCGATATTGGTCTCATTTTCAAACTCACTAAATACACTTCGGGTAGTTCTTCTCAACGTAAACCGGAAATAAATGAAATCAATACAATTAAGAAAAAGCGCTATTCCATTTGTCAAAAAGAAAATTACCTTAATCACCCTTTGGTATCCTTCGTTCTTTCTGAAAGGGAATGGGAAAAGCATCAACAGGATAAATAGTAAATTGACATAGAGCAGGGCAGATAAATCAAACCTGAAGCCTCCCTTTAAGATATTACCCCATTGAGACCAGGTTAATCCGGGGAACATTGAGCGGTTGAGCAGGTAAAAGAGAATACGGCTAATCTGAAAAAGAAACAGCGCTATCAAAAGCCGGTACAGAAATACCCAATAATAATTTCCCCTTTCCTTATTAATAAACTTCATCGTAAACAAAGTTGAAAAAAGCAAGTCAACAATCAATACTGCCTTCCTGAATCATATCTATCAGAACCTCAAAAAATTTGAAGCCAAAAATAACGATTTTCGCTTCTTCCGGCGGCTGCATGCACACAGAGTACCTGTTTTATACCTCCCTTGTTTGTTTTAACTTTATACCATGAAATGGGGCTTGCTGACTGGAGGATTATGTCTGGCTTTCCATTTGTCTTTTGCGCAAATGGGGCAGCAGTTCGGATCCTATCACCGGTTAAGCGTCACCATACCCGAATCACTCAGTTATTCAGCGGATTCAATAGCCCGTTACCTCCGGGAGCACTACAAAACGCCCAAACTCCGGTTGCAGGCGCTGTACAGTTGGATCACTACCCATATCCGATACAATAACGACAGTTCTTATTACTATAACCGCAGTTTGGATTATGAGGAAAAAATAGCCGCCACCCTTAGGAGAAAGAAAGGTGTATGTGAAAACTATGCAGATCTCTTAGCCGATCTGGCCTCGCGAATTGGACTAAGATCTCACGT
>JACFNM010000437.1 GCA_019454915.1 Chitinophagaceae bacterium | reverse complement strand
AATCCGCGCAAACCAACCCGGGCAAGATTTGATATTGAATATAAGAAAGACGCTTTCGCCAGTATCCGCTATGATGATGATTTAGGCATTATCATCATAGACCACCTGATTTCGGAAAACAACCAGCCGGCCAAGAAATATACCTATATACCGGATGGAGACTACGAGGGATTCAAATGGGAAAGAGGTAAATGGGTGCACATTGACAAAGTTTTTACCTTCAAATTAGAAGATGGTCAGGCGCCGGTAGAAAAACCGGTAAGAGAGGGGAAATTTGACATTAATCCAAAAAAGAAGAAAAACTGACCCTTCAGTTCTCTGCCATTTCAGCGATAGCCTTTGCGGCAATCCAGCCACTGGTCCATGCATGTTGGAAATTAAAGCCGCCCGTAATTCCGTCCACGTTCAAAAGTTCTCCCGCAAAAAATAAGCCCGGATGCTTCTTGCTCTGCATACTGTTAACGTCCACTTCAGCTAAATGAACCCCGCCGCAGGTTACAAATTCTTCCTTAAAAGTGGTCTTGCCCTTTACGCTGAAGGAAGAAGCCTTCAACAGGTTGATCAATGACTTTTGCTTTCCTGCCGGCAACTCACTCCACCTCATCGAATCTGCGATTTCGCACTTCTGCAAGAGATACTGCCATAAGCGGGAAGGGAGTCCAAACGGGTTATGGAGATATATCTTACTCCCGCCAAATTCCCTGCGCCATCGTTCCCAATTTTGGGGTAATTCCTGTTCGGGATAATCCGGAACCCAGTCAACGGATAATGTAAAATTATAGTGAACATCAGCGAGTTCCTCCGCCGCCCAGGCACTCAGCCGAAGGATACAGGGCCCGCTCATGCCCCAGTGCGTTATCAATAGCGAGCCTTCCATCCTCCATTTGGTACCCGCAATCTTTGCTACCACTTTACCAACGCTCACGCCCATCAACTTTGTGATTGGCTCACCCGGCATATTGAAAGTAAAGAGAGACGGTACCGGGGGATCAATCAGATGGCCGGTTGACCTCAGCCAGTCATACTGAGATTCTTTCGGATACCCTCCGCAGGCAACACAAAGATAATCGGCTTCAATCGTCCTGCCGGTTGATGAATGAATAGCAAACCTGCCAGGCGTATCATCGGATTGATAAGGTATGATGTCTAATTTTTTTACGTCGTAATGGGTAATCACTTTTACTCCATATAAGTCTGCCTCCCTCAACAGGCAGTCTATGATGGTATCAGCTTTATCTGAAACCGGAAACATACGACCATCCTTTTCAGCCTTCAACTCCACGCCCCTTTCTTCAAACCAGTTTACCGTATCCCTGGTATTGAAATGATGGAATGCCTTCTTCACAAACCGGGCCCCGCGGGGATAATTTCCGGCAAGTGTGTCTATATCAAAACAATAGTGCGTCAGGTTGCACCTTCCCCCTCCGCTAATTTTCACCTTAGACAGCAGTTTTCCTGATTTCTCTAACAGGGTCACTCGCAAGCCCGGCCTCATTCGGGCGGCATTTACTGCTGCAAAAAAACCGGCCGCTCCACCCCCAATCACTACCAAATGTTCTTCCATAATTTATTTTTCCATAATTTAACCCTTTCAAAGAAGCCTAAAGCTAAGCATACCTTGTTTTATTACTGTATAAAAATCCTGACGCGCTGCAGTTTGCTTTTCTTCCTCAGGAAAAAAATCACCTGCGGTCCATCGCTCAAACATGTAAAAGGACCCGCTATCATCGCCTCCAATCATCCCAATTCAATGCTCGATGCCGCCATCATTGCGTGCTTGTGTAAACAACCCATACACTTCACCATCCGGAGCGACATGTTCAATAACCCGCTCTTCCGCTTCCTGTTGCACAATCTGAAACGGATTCCCAATTACAGGGCTACTGAAGAAACGCGAAAAATTAAAGGTAATTATCAAAGTAAAGCGCGCTGCACGGAAGTACTCAAAAAAAACGGAATCGTGCTGGTTTTTCCCGAAGGCATTACGGAACACAACTGGCATCTTAAACCCGTTGGCAGCGCCACAGCGAGGATTATACAACATGCACTTTCTTCAGACCCACTGATGAGTGATACATTACAATTGATACCCGTAGGATTTACGTATAATGATTACCGCCATCCCGCCAAAACAGTGATGATACCTACAGGAGAAACCATCTTTCCCGGTAGAACCTACAACCCCGAGCATGCCGTCGAATGGAAGAGATCATTCTCGGATGCTCTCTACCGGCAACTTCTTCCGCTTATTCCCGCTATGCATAACGAAGAAAGGAGAGTTAGACATTACTGGCAAACGATTCTTACGAATCCGCCGGAGAAAGCCGATTGTGATAATACCCTATCTCATTTAAAACGGATTGGGGAATCACTGACTTCAAATCAAATCAGTACGGTTGGCTTTCAGAAAATAAAATCACCCTTCTTTCTCAATGCTGGTGTAACGCCCTACCCCGCCGCGCTGAAGGCTTTGTTATATGGCCTACCCGCTCTGTTGGGCTTGCTGCTAAACGGGATTTTTTATTTTTCATTAGAAAGATTTGCTATAATAAAAACAAGAAACACCATCTTTCACGATTCCCTGCTAATCGGCCTAATCACGGTACTCTATCCACTATATACCGTTATACTATCCGTCGTATTGAGTAATATTACCGGTATATCCGCTTTCTTATGGCTTCTCCTGTTTCCGCTAAGCGGATGGTGTACGCGGCAATTCTGGGTGTATTACTGGCAGACCCGTAATCGGGCTAAGCTGGCGCCTGAAGAATTAAAGTCTATTCAATCCCTATTACAAGGAGAGATGTCCGGAGAGACCGATGCATCAGCATCATAAGCCAGAAAATCAACACTTAATAATAGGAAGCATCCAGGTTTGGATTAGCCTTTTCGTTGGCTTCAATCTGGGAAAAAGAAGATAAAATATCGGGTTTATTTTTTTGAACACAAAGGGTATGTTCGTAATGGGCTGCCGGCAGTCCGTCTTTGGTCTTTACCGTCCAGCCATCATCTGCGTAGTAGATATCTTTCCGGCCCATATTAATCATAGGCTCTATGGCTATCACCAGTCCTTCCCGCATCTTGAGCCCTGTTCCTCTTTTGCCATAATTGGGCACCTGGGGGTCTTCATGCAAATGCTTTCCTAATCCATGTCCTACCAACTCTCTC
>JACFNM010000436.1 GCA_019454915.1 Chitinophagaceae bacterium | reverse complement strand
GTGGTTTATGGGGAGTGATAGTAACTGACTTAATCCAATTTATCGTTCAACTGTTGGGCAGTGTGGTGATGTTTATACTGGTTATGGAAAGATTGGGTGGAACAGAATCTTTAACAGGTATATGGAAGGAATTGCCACCGGAGCATAGTCAGTTGTTTAACGATCCCTATACCGCCGGGTTTGTGGGGGTGATGTTCTTTTTATATTTTCTCAGTTATAACGGAGGAGGATGGAGTCTGGCCACCAGGTATATTTCTTCTCCCTCTGAAAGAGAGGCTTCTAAAGCTGCCCGCCTCTCCGGCATTCTTTATTTAATCTGGCCCCTGTTATTATTCTTTCCTATGTGGGCTACCCCGCTGATCTTACCCGGGCTCGAAGATCCGAGTACTTCCTATGGCAGGCTGATGCTGGAAATACTTCCCCAGGGGATGATAGGGTTGGTTATTGCTTCCCTGTTTGCTGCTACTATGGGAATGACGTCTTCCGATGTCAATACGATAGCCGCCGTTATTACCAGAGACATTCTCCCCATAGTCTCAAAAAAATATTCGAATGATAAACGCCCGCTCAGAACAGCACGGATTACCACATTTGTTTTTACGCTGGCCACCCTTGTTATTGCGCTGAACTATGAGCGTTTTGGCGGAGTGCTGGGTTTAATTGTCAACTGGTTTGGGGCTTTACTCGGGCCGACGGCTCTCCCGCTGCTCTTTGGATTACTTCCGGCCTTTAAATCATGCGGGCCAAAGACTGCAATATTATCTATTGTGGCGGGACTTGTAACGTTTATTATCACCAAAAATATTGAATTAAACAGCCTGACGCTTGAGGTGGGGCTGCCGACGATAGTGGCAGCAATAATCTATGTAACGGTAGGGCTAACGACCAAGAAGGCACCGGAAAAAGTGAATAATATGCTGGAAGCACTCAGAAAGCCAACGCAATAAGGCGACTGAGGCAGATAAGTATTAAAAAAATGGAATGAAAAGTATGGAAACGGAATCAATACACTGTATCAACTGCATAACCGGTGAAACCGGAGTATTGTCTTTTAAGAGAGAAAAAATGAGGGAGACCGGGATTGCAAAACCGATGGGAAAGGAGTTGTTTTACGGGCCCGGGCTGATAGATATCCAGATTAACGGCATTATGGGTATTGATTTTAATGTACCTACTGTGTCCGTTGATGATATGATAAAAGCCACTCATCATTTATTAGCCGATGGCGTTACAACGTATTTCCCCACGGTGATTACGAATTCGGACGAGCATATACTCCGTATCATAAGTACCATAGCTTCCGCCTGTGAAGAAAATTCCCTGGTGGCGGATTGTGTAGGAGGAATTCATTTGGAAGGACCTTTTATCTCACCGCAGCCGGGAGCAAGAGGCGCCCATAGCGAGGCCTATGTGAAGGCGCCGGATTGGGAATTATTTATGAAATTTCAGAAGGCAGCAGGAGGAAGGATAAAGATAGTCACACTGGCGCCTGAATGGGAAGAGGCGCCTGATTTTATCAGGAACTGTACTGAATCAGGAGTAATCGTTTCTATAGGACATTCACTGGCCAACACAGATCAGGTAAGAACGGCAGTAGCTGCCGGAGCGCGTATGTCTACCCATTTGGGTAACGGGATACCGCTGATGATACAACGGCACCCCAATTTGATATGGGATCAACTGGCTGAAGACAATTTATACTCCTGCATTATTGCCGATGGAATACATATACCGGATGCCTTTATAAAAGTTGTCCAGAAGGTGAAAGGCAATAACCTGATGATAGTAAGCGATGCCACTTGTTTTGCGGGCATGGAGCCGGGAGAATATCAAACGCATATTGGTGGTTATGTGGTATTGGAGAAAAACAAGCGGTTATCCGTTAAGGGCGGCCTGGGCATATTGGCAGGAGCGGCAAAAACGATCCGGGAAAATGTGGAGACCCTGTTGGATCACGACTTGTTTGACCTGTCCACTGCGTGGCAGATGGCAACCGGCAATGTAGAAGCTTTTCTAAGCAATTGTGGGAAGGAGATACAAATTGGGCTGGAAGACTACACGATCTTCTCCGTACAACACTCAGCCGTAAGAGTAGAAAAAGTAGTCAAGAAGGGGAGCCTGGTCTTTGAAAAATAACATTTAAGAATCAGGAAAAACATTCATTATCGTATGTCGGAAACTAAGGAATTATCGGTAGATAAACTGAAGGTCAAAATCAGCCAAACCCGGAAAGAAATGGGAGAACTGGCTGCGGAGGATGTATCGGAAAAACTCCGGGACTTATTGAGGACAAAGGAAACGGTAAATGTCATTTTTGCGTCGGCTCCCTCACAGAATGAATTTTTGGCTGCCTTATCAGTTACCAGAGGAATTGACTGGGGCAGAATCAATGCATTTCACATGGATGAATATATCGGGCTGGATGAAGAAGCGCCGCAGCGTTTTGGACATTTTCTGAAAGAAAGAATTTTTGATAAAGTAAAGCTTCGTAACGCATTTTATATTAACACCAATGTAGATGATCCAAATGAGGAGTGCAGACGATATGCGGGATTATTAGAGGAATATCCCGTAGATGTGGTCTGCATGGGTATTGGCGAGAATACGCATATAGCTTTCAATGATCCGCATGTTGCTGACTTTGAGGATCCCTTGCGTGTGAAGGTAATTGATTTAGCGGAAGCGTCCAGGTATCAGCAGGTGCATGACGGGTGTTTTACAAAGTTGGAAGACGTCCCTGTAACGGCGATCACGCTCACGGTACCGGCCCTGATGCAGGCTGATTCCGTGTATTGTATGGTACCGGGAAGGAACAAAGCCAGCGCAATATATCATACGATACATGAAGAAATAGGAGAGCGGTATCCGTCTACCATCCTTCGGAAACACAGAGGTGCGATCCTCTATATTGATAAGGATAGCGCTTCGGCACTAGCGTTTTAAGATATGAAAGCACGCGAATTTTCGAATGATACGTCTTCATCCGATAATGGGTTCGGTACGCGCTTTTGATAAAGAATAATTACTAAATGATATTGTTTAATCGTAAACTACCAAACTAATGCAACACGAAGAGAATCCTAACATAAGGGCGACTGATGAGTCCCCCAAGTGGCAGGTTTTGGATAGCGAATCTGCCTTTAAAGAAGTTTATGCAATATTTTGGAAAAGACT